>JAEYYQ010000019.1 GCA_023428365.1 Pseudomonadota bacterium
GCATCAGGACCAGGATTTCCGAGAAAATCCTGGTCCTGCCTCGCCCGGATATCCTCAGAGTTGTGCATAGCAACCTGCGATCGGTAGTGGTCGGCAGGCTCGGCCATATAGTCATCCCACGACTCGCGCACGTTGAGCGCGATTGTCGAAGACGGGGGGGACTTAAAGCGGTGTGGAGGAAGACTTCGGCGCTATTGGCCGATGCCGCTGAGCTTGCGTCCGGTTATGCCGGCCGGACCCGCACGGCTTCAGTTTCTCAAGCCTCGCGGCGTGTGGCGATCATTGGCCCGGGTTGGGCGAGCCTGGCCCGGTTGCGCGGCGACTTGATTGCAAGTCTTCTCGATCAACACCACCAGGTTCTCTGTCTGGCACCAGACGATACGACGGATTCTATCGGGGAACACATCCGCCAGTTGGAAGAACTGGGCGCAATCTGCGCGCGGTTTCCATTTCGGGCGGATGGGCTGCATCCGCTGGCCGATCGCAAAACGATTGCCTCCTTGAAGGCAAAGTTCGCCGATTGGCGCCCGCATGCAGTGCTGGCTTACCATTCAAAGCCGATGCTGCTCGCGTCGATCGCTGCCCGCAAAGCGCGCGTGCCGCGTATTGTGCTTCTTGCATCCGACCTTGGTGATCAGCTTGGCGGAGCAGATGTCCCGGGCTGGCGATGGCGTCGGTTGATGCGCGCGGGTTTGTCGAAAAGTCACGCCGTTGTCTTTCATAACCGGAATGATCGTCAGCGCGTGTCGGAGCTGTTCGACCTTCCGACAACGGTGGTGGTTCCCGGAGCCGGTGTCGATCTCAATCGCTATGTTCCGCTGCCGCTTCCGAGTGTTCTGAAGGGGCTGAGCTTCGTCATGGTCTCGTCGTTGCGCCGCGAGAAGGGCGTGATCGAATTCTGCGAAGCGGCGCGCAAAGTGCGTGCTGAATGGCCGGAAACGCGTTTCGTTCTGGCTGGGCCGGAAGGTATTGGCGCGGGCGCGCTGACGCGTGCGGACTGTGTGACCTATGCCGATTGCGTTGAAATCCGTGGCGACCATCATGATGTGCGGCCGTTGTTCGAGGAGGCTCACGTGGTCGTTCAGCCCTCCTGGCGCGAGGGTATGTCACGGACGCTGCAGGAGGCTCTCGCTTGTGGCCGCCCGGTGATCGCCACCGATATTCCCGGATGCCGCGAAGCAGCAGACGTGCGGGTGAATGGCATTCTTGTCCCACCTTGCGATGCCGATGCGCTCGCGGCCGCGATGTGCAATGTCATTGAGCGTCCTGAGCTATTGGCGTCGATGGCGCGCGCGAGCCGCCTCAAGGCGGAGCGGCTGTTCGATGTGCGCGCGGTCAATACATCATTGCGTGTGGCGCTGGGTCTGGAATAGCGCCGGCCGCCCGGTCATCTGGTCTGGGTCGTACGACGCCACGACTGTACGCCGCGTTCGACGGCCGCAATCACCTCATCGGCGACGGGAGCTTCCGTGATTGTTTCGAAGGTCTGCAAGGCCGGTGCGCCGAAGACTTTGAGGACAACCGGACCCCGGCTTTCATCTTCCGCGATGTCGACAGAGGCGAGGCCGAGCCCCAAGGCGTCCGCCGCCCGCTCCGCGATACTGCGCTCAATAACGAGCTCGCGCGTTCCGGCATTTCCACTCTTGCCGTTGCGGCGTTGAATGACGGCCGCGACCTGGCCGCCGATAACCAGAAAGCGAAGGACTGGTGTTTTCGATCGAGCCTCGTTCGCGGTCGTGTCACGTCCATTGTGCGTGCTTACGGGAGCCGGGACACGATACCGGGCCAGCTGCTGCTGCATGGCGATGCTGTTGAGAAGGCGATCGAGTGAGTCGCCCGAATTGAGTGCGAAACTGCCTCTCAGCTCAAGTTGGCGAACCGCGGCGGCGCCGAAGCTGCCGTCTTCCCGTCGGACGCGCGGAATGACGGCGTCGTAATGCCCGAGAACGGTCTTTCCGAGCGACATGCGGGGCTCGGACGCATCCAACTGTATGGAAAGACGCGTCGCATCGATCGTCTCGAGCACATGACCGCGTTCTGCGGCTGCAGCGCCAAGATGTTGGTTGGAGACGGTACGGGGATGACGTGTCAGCAAGGCAATGCGGAGCGGGCGGTGCACCAGCTCGTGCCGCGGCAGGCTGTGGTAGGGACGGTAGCCGAGCTTCGGCTGCAAATAGGACGTTGCCGGATCGACCTGCATGTCGCTTCGGATCGCTTGGCGGCCAAGCAGCATCCGGTAGGCCATGTTTCCGCGGTTGGCGAGCGTCACCTGGATCGGCCAAGTGCGCTCTCCCATGCTGACGGTCGTTGAAATCACGCAGCGGGTTTCACGTTCGCCATTGGAGCTCGTGACCTCACGCCGCTCAAGCAGAGGGGCTGAGCAGAAGACGGCGACATCGGTTCGACCCGGAATAGGGTGAATGCCGAAGCGGACCATGGGTGCTGAGGCCGGACCAAAGGGCTCGATCTGAAAGGCATGCAGGGCCGACGTGCGGGCGCCGGTGTCGATTTTTGCCTTGATGGCAGGCAAGCCGAGATCGGGCAGGGTAACCCACTCGGCCCATCCGACCATGAAGCGCTTGCGCTCGTGCATCGTTTTCCCCCGGGCGACCCGAACAATAAAGTTCTTGCCCTTCTGCAGGCCCGCCAACCCCCTCCACGGCTACGCAAATGCGTCGCGCTGGGAGACAGATTGACCGTAAAGCGCCGCTCGCTTATCTGACCGTTATGGCCAAGCTTCCTATTATTACTATCCCTGACCCGCTGTTGCGCCAGGTTTCCGCCCGCATCGAAACGGTGGATGACGACCTGCGCCGCCTCGCCGATAACATGCTGGAAACCATGTATGCGGCTCCCGGCGTCGGTCTGGCGGCAATCCAGGTCGGTGTGCCCCGGCGGTTGATCGTCCTCGACGCCTCCGAAGAGGAGGGCGTGCAGGATCCCATGGTGCTCATCAACCCTGAAATCATATCACTTGGCGAGGATCGGCGCATCCACGAGGAAGGCTGCTTGTCGATTCCGGACGTCCGTATCGAGATCGAGCGGCCGGCGAGCCTCGAACTGCGCTTCCTCGATCGGGAAGGTCAACAAAAGCAGATACAAGCCGAAGGCTTCCTGGCCACCGTTATCCAGCATGAGATGGATCATCTCGATGGCCGGATGATCATCGATTTCCTGTCGCGGCTGAAGCGGGAGATCATCGTGCGCCGCTTCAAGAAGCAGGCGAAGGGCGAAAAGGTCGCCTGAGAATGCCGTTGCGCGTTATCTTCATGGGCACGCCGGAGTTCGCGGTGCCGACCTTGGCCGAGATTGTCGCGGCCGGTCATGATGTCGTGGCTGTTTATACCCAGCCGCCGCGTCCCGCAGGCCGTGGGATGGCGGAGCGGCCTTCGGCGGTGCAGGACTATGCGGAGAGCTGCGGCCTGCCGGTATTCTCGCCAAAGTCCTTGAAAGGCGCGGAGGAGCAGGAGGCGTTTCGGGCTCACGACGCGGACGTCGCGGTGGTGGTGGCCTATGGGCTGATCCTGCCTGCTCCGATCCTGGCTGCGCCGCGAGAGGGTTGCCTCAACCTGCATCCGTCGGCCCTTCCGCGTTGGCGTGGGGCAGCGCCGTTGCAACGGACCGTCATGTCCGGAGACCGCGACAGTTCCGTTATGATCATGCGGATGGACGAGGGATTGGATACCGGACCCGTCTGCCTGGGCGAGCGGATCGATATCGGCCCCGACATGACGACCGGTGAACTGCACGACGCCTGCGCACGGATTGGCGCAAGCTTGATGGTACGGGCGTTGGCCGCGCTGGAACGCGGCAGCTTGAACTGTCAGCCTCAGTCGGCGGACGGCGTCACTTACGCGGCCAAGATCGATAAGGCCGAGGCCCGCATTGATTTCAGCCGCCCCGCAGCCGACGTCCACAATCTGATCCGCGGCCTGTCTCCATTCCCTGGAGCATGGTTCGAAGCCGGCCCGGATGGGCGGCGTGATCGGATCAAAGTACTGCGCGCGCAACGCGTGGAAGCGACCGGCGCGCCCGGCACGGTGTTGGACGAACAACTCACGGTCGCGTGCGGGGAGGGAGCCGTGAGGCTTGTTCTTTTACAGCGCGCTGGCCGCAAGCCGATGACAGCCGAGGAACTCTTGCGCGGGTTCGCGTTGCAACGCGGAACGCGGC
>JAEYYQ010000046.1 GCA_023428365.1 Pseudomonadota bacterium
GCAAGCGCGGGATATCTTCTTTCATTGAAGGTAAACTCCTGGTGGAATATGCGCGCGCCTTCAGGCGGCGCTTCAATCAGCCTCCGCAGCCGCAGTCATCCGGATGGAGACGCTGGTCCATGGTGCGGGCCGGTTCGGGGCAGCCTGCAGGGCCGACCACCTTCGCCGGCACACCCGCGACTGTCGTATTATCGGGAACGTCCTTGAGCACGACACTGCCCGCAGCAACCCGCGAGCAGTTCCCGACCGTGATATTGCCGAGCACCTTGGCTCCGGCACCGATCATGACATTGGCGCCGATCTTGGGATGCCGGTCGCCGACGTCCTTGCCGCTACCGCCAAGCGTGGCACCATGCAGAAGCGACGTGTTATCGCCAATCGATGCCGTCTCACCGATGACGATGCCGGTGCCGTGATCGAACATGATGCCCGTGCCGATGCGCGCCGCGGGATGAATATCCACCGAGAAGATCCGCGAGGCCTGGCTTTGCAGATACAGAGCAAAGTCCTTGCGGCCAGCTCTCCAAAGCTCATGCGCAAAGCGATGCGTGACGAGGGCGTGGAAGCCCTTGAAGTAGAGCAGCGGCTCGATATAGCGGCTGCAGGCGGGATCGCGGTCGAACACGGCGGCCAGGTCGGCGCGGAACGTCTGGCCAAGCTCACTCCGCCGGCCCAGAACATCCTGGAACATGTGACCGATCAGGCCGGCATCCACGTCGGCATGGTTGAGGCGCTGTGCCAGCCGATGACACACGGCATCCTCCAGACGGTCATGGCTAAGGACCGTCGCGAAGATGAAACCGCCCAGCGCGGGCTCGGCGCGGATCGCCTCCTCAGCTTCGCGGCGCACTTCAGCCCAGATCGGATCGACCTGTGCGATCCGGCTCTGACTGGCAAACTGCGATGTCATTGCCATCTCGAACTCCTTCGACGCAGGGCGTCCCGCAGCGAATTTGGCCCCAGCCGTAACCAGCGTTGTCAGTCAAGTCAACGCTCGCGGGCCCCGATTGGATCAACTCTCGTAGCGGAGAAGCGGCACAACCCTAATCGCGGATCAATTGCACGTTCGGCGTCATCATAGTTAGAAGACGTGAGGATCAGGTTGCCCGGAGGCAAGGCCCTACATGTCGGATCGTTCGAATTCTACCGCACCGCAGCTGCGTGTTGAAACCCGGCGCGGCGTCCGCTGGCTGGTCGCCGACAATCAGCCACGCATGAATGCCTATACAGCGGATATGTGGGCGGCGCTGCCGCGTCTGGTTGCTGATGCCGAGCAGGACTCAGAAGTGCGCGTCATCGTCCTGACAGGCGCTGGAGACAAAGCGTTTTCGGCCGGCGCCGACATCTCTGAGTTCGAAAAGAACCGAACCGCCGACCAATCGTCCTTCTATGACGAACTCAACACCCGGGCATTCGATGCCCTGAGCCGCGCTGCCAAGCCGACCATCGCGGCGATCCAGGGCTACTGCATGGGTGGCGGCCTGGAAGTGGCGATTTGCTGCGATCTCCGCATCGCCTCCGAGGGTGCCTTATTCTCGGTCCCGGCAGCCAAGCTCGGCATCGGATACAATCCACGCTGGATCCGGCCGGTTCTCGGCGTGATCAGCCCCGCCTACGCCCGCGAAATGCTGTTCACTGGTCGCCGCTTCACAGCCGCGGAAGCTTTGAACATGGGGCTGGTCAACCGGGTGTACCCAGCGTCCGAACTCATTGCGGCGGCAACGGCGCTAGCCGACGAGATCGCCAACAATGCTCCGCTATCCGTGCTGGCGGCCAAGCGCGCCATCGAGGCGTTCGTCGACCATCCCGAGAGCCCCGATCTCGGCCCGCTCGATCAACTCGTCACCGACTGCTACGCCAGCGACGACTATATCGAGGGGCGGCGCGCGTTCATGGAAAAGCGCAAGCCGCAGTTCAAGGGCCGCTAATCGAGCGTCTTCGAAAGAAACTCCAGCATCCTGCGGTTGGCCAGATCCGGACACTCGAAATGCACGAAGTGTCCGGCATCTTCCGCGCATTCCAATTGGAAGTCACCGAAGTACTCCGCGAGCCGGTCGCTCCAGGCGTACTGCAGAACCGGATCGTGACGGCCCCAGAGGATGTATGTCGGCTGATCAATACGCGGCACCGGAATGGCGCCTTCCTTCATGATCCGCGCTCGAAACCGGCTGACACCAACGTACCAGTCGAAGCCGCCTTGCAGATTTCCCGGCAGCAGAAAGTTATCGACCCACTCCTCCAAGTAGGGCGTGAAGGCCTCTTTCTGATGCGTCCAGTGCGTGAGGAAGTACTTGAAATAGATGCGCGCCGCCTCGCGACTTGATCCGACGAGAGCGGCCGCGAAATCCTTCTGGTGAAACTGCTGATACCAGAGTTCAGGGAAATTCTGCGCTTCTCCCCAGCGCTGTCCGATACCCGGATAGGCACAGTTGAAGAAGAACAACGCCCGGACCCGCTCTGGATAGGCTTGCGCGAACGTCTGCGCGACGAACGATCCGACATCATGTGAGACGATCGCGAACCGATCCAGGCCCAGCGCATCGGCGAAGTCTTTCAGGTCGCGAGCCAGCAACTGCGGCGGCGTTCCGGCTGGCGAACGCGGTACTTTCGCATGCGTCCGTCCAAACCCACGCAAATCCGGAGCGATCACATCGAAGTGCTCAGCCAACACTGGAAGATTGTGCAGCCAAGTGCGATTGAACTCCGGCCAACCGTGCAGAAAGATAACGGCCGGACCGGTCCCCGCGCGCACATAGTTGATGCTGAGTTCACCGGTCTCAACGCGTGTCTCTGACCAGTCGACCTGCATCGCTATTGCCTCGCTCCTAGCTGACCTCAAGCACGACACGGCCTCGGACTTTACCTGCGAGGATATCCGGCGCCAGCCCGACCACATCCGTCAGAGGGCGCACTTCAGTCAGCGCGTCGAGCTTCAAGAGGTCCAGATCCTGGGCAAGGCGCTGCCAAGCCGCGATGCGGCGCGGCTTCGGACACATCACGCTGTCGATACCGGCCAACGTCACGCCGCGCAGAATGAACGGAGCAACGCTGGATGGCAGATCCATGCCTTGCGCGAGACCGCACGCGGCAACGGTTCCCC
>JAEYYQ010000181.1 GCA_023428365.1 Pseudomonadota bacterium
TTTGCCTTGGCGTTGGCAGGCGCCGTTCTCGTGTCCGGTTTCGTTGCGCTCACCTTGACGCCGATGATGTGCTCGAAGCTGCTACGGCATCACGAGTCGCCGGGCAGATTATCCAATGCGATCGAACGCCTGCTGTCCGGGCTTGAAGCAGGATACCGCAGGGCCGTGAACAGGGCGCTGGACGTGCGCTGGCTAGTTGTCGGGCTGGGTGTCAGTGCGGCTGTGGTGAGCGGCATCCTATTCGTCAGTCTGAAGTCGGAGCTTGCGCCGGCCGAGGATCGCGGCGTTCTGCTGGTTCGCGGAACCGGACCGGAAGGCGCAACGCTGGCATACACCAGCCGCTACAGTTCAGAAGTCGATGCAATCTATGCAACCATTCCGGAAGTCAACTCGCGGCTGGTCATCAACGGGATGCCGGAGGTGTCGCGTTTTCTCGCCATCGGCCGCCTGTCCGACTGGAGCGAGCGGGAGCGCAAGCAGCAACAACTGACCGATATCATTCGCCCCGAAATCCGGGACATTGTCGGCGTGCAGGCTTTCGCATCCAGCCCCGCCGCCTTCGGCCAGCGCGGCGGGTCGCGGCCCGTTGAGTTCGTGATTCAGAGTTCGGGAACCTACGAGCAGCTGCAGGACTATGCCGACAAGATGCTGGAGCGCATCCGCGAAAATCCCGGACTTGAAGGTGTCGATACGGATCTGAAGCTCAACACGCCCGAATTTCGGATCGAGATCAACCGCGCCAAAGTGGCTGACCTCGGGCTCGATGTGGCCGTCGTGGGCCGCACGCTCGAAACGTTGCTTGGCGGACGCCGCGTAACCCGCTTCGAGCAGGACGGCGAACAATACGATGTCTATGTGCAGCTCGCGGCGAGCGACAGGAACTCACCTGGAACGCTCTCGACGATTTTCGTGCGCGGTGCATCAGGTGCGATGGTCCAGCTTTCAAACATCGTAACCATCACCGAGGCGGTGGCGCCGAAGGAGCTCAAGCGATTCAACCAGCTCCGCTCGGTCATGATACAGGCGAACCTGGCTCCCGGCTATTCCCTTGGCGAGGCGTTGACGTTTCTTGAGCGGACGGCACGCGAGGTTCTTCCCGCCAGCGTCCAGACCGATTTGAGCGGCCAGAGCCGCGAATTCAAATCGGCCGGACAGAGTCTGGTGTTCGTATTCGTGTTGGCCCTCGGCTTCATCTATCTCGTGCTATCGGCGCAGTTCGAAAGCTTCCGCGATCCCATCATCATTCTGTTTGCGGTGCCACTCTCCATGGCCGGTGCGCTTGGAGCGCTGTATCTGACCGGGGGAACCCTGAACGTCTATTCGCAGATCGGTCTCGTGACGCTGGTCGGGCTGATCTCGAAGCACGGCATTATGATCGTCGATTTCGCAAATCAGCGGCAGGACGAGGGATTGGAGCCGCGTGCTGCAATTATCGAAGCGGCGGCATTGCGCCTGCGGCCGATCCTGATGACCACTGGCGCCATGGTGCTCGGTGCGGTTCCATTGGCGCTGGCAACTGGCGCTGGTGCAGAGAGCCGCCAGCAGATTGGCTGGGTTATTGCGGGCGGGATGTCGCGCGGAACCTTGCTGACGCTGTTTGTGGTTCCCGTAGCTTACTCGCTGATAGGGCGCAAAAAGACAGCGATGATCGAGGAAGGTTCGCACGCCGCCGTGCCGGCGGAATAAATGCGTGCATCGAGAGCTGGAGCGACAGTCAGCTGAAACCGCCGCTCCAGTTTTGAAATGTTAGCGCGCGGCAATGAGCTTGTTTTTGATCAAGCCCACCACGACCTGAACGATCAGGCCGGTGATGCCACCGCCGACGAGCTGACCAGCCAGCACTCCGATATCCATTCCACCCGCACCGCTGCCAAGCGATCCGAGAAGAGCGGTCAACAGGGCGTTTCCGCCCAGCCCACCAATACCGCCGGCAATGATGTTGCCGAGGCTGCCGAGATCCGAATCCTTGATGACCTTTCCACCTGCAGTGCCACCAAGGGCACCGCCGATGACTTGCGCGAGTATGGCTGACAAATCCATGAGGTTCTCCTGTTAGGCCGAATACGCGAATCAACCTACAGGTTGCTATTATGTCGCACCCGCCGGCTTTTCTAAAGCACGCAAGTGCGCATCGCGTTGCAAGGCAACTGGACGGATGGTTTACGCCGTCATACGCGCGCGCTCGCAATGCCAACGACGTTTCTCTAGCATGGCGAGATAGAAAGGGCGGGATGTCGACGGGATGACGGACAAGCAAAGCAGCGCTGCGGATGTCGAGGAAATTGAGGCGCTAATCGGCCAGCGGTTCAACAGCCTTAGCCCGCGACAGCAACAGGCGGCTCGATATATCGTCGATAATCCAGAGGAAATCGCCCTGCGCTCGATGCGTGCGGTTGCGGGGCGAGCCGGTGTTGATCCGTCGACCATGGTGCGACTGGCCCAGGATCTGGGATTTTCCGGTTACGATGACATGCGCGAATGTTATCGCCGGAAGCTGATGGTCGGTGCCGGGACGTGGTCGGGACGGCTGCAGAAAATTCGCAGCCGGAAGGATGCGAATGCGGCGACGCCGGTGACTGAGATTATCGAGCAAGGCCAGCGCAATCTGGAAAAGACCTTCTCGGCGGAAACGATTGCCGCCTTGGAGAGTGCAAAGCAGCTTCTCAGCCAGTCCCGGCAATTCTACGTCGTCGGTTTGCGAAGCATGTTTCCTGCTGCGTTCTATCTCCACTACGCGTGTCAGATGGTGAATACGAAATCCGTGCTTCTGACAGGGACCGGCGGGACCTTTGCCGACAGCTTGCGCTATGCCGCGCGTGACGATGTCGTGTTGGCGTTCAGTTGCCGACCTTATGCCAGCGATGCGGTGCGCACCGTCGAGTTCATGAAACGGCTCGGTGGCAAGGCGATCGCGATCACGGACAGCAAGGTGTCGCCGATCGCGAAGCTCTCCGACGTGGTCGTGATCGCTTCCAATGCATCGACGTCGCTGCTGCCGACTGTGATCCCATTCATGGCTATTGCAGAAGCGCTCGCGGCGATGTTCGTGGAGGCGACGGGTGAGAGGGCGAACGAACAAATTGGGCGCAGCGAGGAGCAACTCCTGCAATTCCGTGCCTATCAGGAAGACCTGCCGCGACGCCGACCCGGCTCACGTTGACATGCGTTATGCCGCCGGCGCCGTGCGAATGGCTTCATCGACGGCATCGCCGAGTTTGTCGACGATCTCCGAGATGTGATCCGACGTAACGATGAATGGTGGCGCGACCATCACGTGATCGCCCAACACGCCATCGGCGGCGCCCTGGGTCGGATAACACAGCAAGCCCTTATCGAGCGCGATACTCTTGAGGCGCGTCGCAATTCTCGCTGCGGCGGGGAAGGGCGCTTTGGTGCCGCGATCCTTCACGATCTCAAGCGCCATAAATAGACCCCTGCCACGAATGTTGCCAATGTGCCGGTGATTGCCGAAGCGATCCTCGAGCGCTGCACGCAGCTCATCTCCACGTTCGCGCACGGCAGCGAGTAGATTGTCTTCGCGGATTGTCTTTTGCACCGCGAGAGCCGCAGCGCAGGCAGTTAGGTGGGCATTGTACGTATGGCCATGCTGGAACGCGCCGCTGCCCCCGATGATCGTATCAAAAATGTGGTTTGTCGCGAGAACAGCGCCAATCGGCTGGTATCCGGCGCCAAGCCCCTTGGCGATTGTCATGATATCGGGTGCAATGCCTTCTTGCTCGAAGGCGTGAAGCGTTCCCGTCCGGCCCATTCCGCACATGACTTCATCAAGGATGAGCAGGATGCCGTAACGGTCGCAAATTTCCCGGATGCGTTTGAAATATCCGGAAACCGGCGTGGCGCATCCGAGGGTGGCGCCCGAAACGGTTTCCGCAATGAAACACATGACGTTTTCAGGACCGGCCTGTTCGATTGCGACTTTGAGCTCATTTGCGACCCGCAGGCCATAGGAATCCTCGGTCTCACCATCGAGCCTGTCACGATAAGTGTAGCAGGGGGAGATGTGGGTGACGGGATTTAAAAGCGGTTCGTAGGTCTTGCGGCGGAGCATGTTGCCGCCCGCAGCGAGCGCACCCAGCGTATTGCCGTGATAGCTCTGGCGGCGTGCAATGATCCGCGCGCGTTTGGTTTCGCCGCGTTCCACAAAATACTGACGCGCGAGTTTTATTGCTGCTTCCACAGCCTCCGATCCGCCCGCTGTAAAATAAACCCGGCCGAGATCTCCTGGTGCGTTTTCAGTCAGAATATTTGCGAGTTCCTCGATCGGTTCGGCCGAAAAAAAACTCGTGTGAACGAATGGAAGCTGACGAATTTGCGCTTCGATTGCAGCAATGACGCGTGGATGACTGTGCCCGAGACAGCTCACGGCAGCGCCGCCTGAGGCATCCATAAAACGATTGCCGTCGCTGTCGATGATGTAGGGACCGTCACCAGATACGGCGGTGCGCAGTGGCGTTTTTGGAAATCGGTGAAGAACGTGGGCCGAGTGAATCCCCTCAGGCATTGCGCCGCTCCATTTTCCGCTTTGTCAGCCCGCTGCGAACCATTCCAACATTCAAATACGCATCCGCAACGGATGATGCAGATATTGACAGACAAAACCACTTGTTGCAACCTCATGGAGATTGCAGTGCTCAACCGTACTGAGGTGGCTGGTCATGGCTGGTGAATTTGCCGATCAAGTCGTTGTCGTCACGGGTGCGGCTCAAGGGTTGGGCTTTGCCATCGCTCACCGGTTCGTCGACGCCGGCGCAACGGTTTTCATCACCGATATCCAAGTCGATAAATTATCGAACGCGGCGGATTCGCTTCGCGCACTCGGTGGCAACGTGTTTCCCTACGCCGTCGATGGCGCGGACCCAGAGGCGCTTAAGGGCCTCAAATCGGAGATAGAGCGCCGCACGGATGGCCGTCTCGATGCGCTGGTCAACAATGCTGGCGGTTGGCGTTATGCAACGGCTTCCGAGGTCACGCCTGCTGACTGGGCCTGGACATTCCGCGTAAATGTCGAAACGGCATTCTTTACAACGCAGGCGCTGATGGACTTGATGATTGCGCGCCGCTATGGCCGGATCGTCAATGTTGCATCATCGGATGCCTACCGGCCGAAAGTAAAACTTCCGCACTATGCGGCGGCCAAGGCTGCGGTCGTGGCGTTGACGAAGTCCCTGGCCGAAGAACTCGCCCCGCATGAGGTTCTGGTCAATGGCGTCAGCCCCGGAGCGATGCTGACAGAAACGGCCAAGGGGCAGAGCTGGCTTCCGGAGCGTCTCAAGCAAATTCCTGTCGGCCGTGCTGCCGAGCCGGAAGAAATGGCCGATCTCATCCTCTTCCTGGCTTCCCCAAAAAACCGCTTCTTGGTTGGCGAAACCGTCGTCGCCAACGGGGGCTTGCTCATGGTGTAGTATTGCGCCGTTATAAAAAGAACGGCGGTCATCGTTGCGTTAAAAGGGAGATACGCAGATGTCGAAAGAAGACTTCCCCGTTTCGAAATCGATTACCCGGCGCACAGCACTAGCCTCCATTGGTGCGACCGCGACATTGTCGTTAGCCGCGCCGTCGATCCTTCGCGCTCAGTCAAAGCCGTCTCAGCTCGTGATGGCGACCGGCGGCGGCAAGCTCGACGACGCCTACAAGGCCTCGATCTTCAAGGCCTATACGGAAAAAACCGGCATTCCGATCGTCACCACCGCCAATCCCGCCGCCAAGCTGAAAGCGATGGTGGAGCAGAAAGCCGTCGAGTGGGATCTGATGCAGGGCCCGGCCGAGGCGTTCGTCGTCCATGGCCGCAACGGTCTGTTCGAGGAACTCGACTACAGCGTCATCAGCAAAGCGAACCTGATGGATGGCGTGACTTATCCGACCTTCCTGCTGACCGATTTCGCAGCCTATCACATCGCCTGGAATACGAAGAACGTGAAGCCGGAAAATGCGCCAAAGGATTGGGCGCAAGTGTGGGCCTACAACGGCCGCATCGGGTTATGGAAGCAGCCCTACCAGACCCTGGAAGTCGCGCTGTTGGCAGATGGCGTCGCGCTCGACAAGCTGTATCCGCTGGATATGGATCGGGCTTTCAAAAGCCTCGAGAAAATTAAGAGCAAAATCTTCTGGTGGGAACGCGGCGCTCAGGGCGGCCAGGTTTTCGTTGACGGCGAGGTTGACGTTGGCGCGATCTGGAATGGCCGTGTGCACGACCCGAAAGTGAACGGTGCACCTGTCGATTTCCACTTCAATCAAGCCATTTTCGTCAGCGATGCTTGGGCGATTCCGAAGGGCGCCAAGAATAAGAAAGAGGCGATGGAGATGATCGCGCTTTATCTGACGCCCCCCATCCAGGCGGAGTATTCAAAGGTCATTCCCTACGGCCCCGTCAATCATGAGGCATTGAAGTTGCTCGATGCCAAAACACTGTCCGGTCTGCCGTCGTCCGACGAGAATTTCCGTAAAGGCCGCATGCTCGATCTGGAGTTCTGGGCAGATAGTGGTCCAAAGGCGGTTGAGCAGTTCAATAAGTGGATCCTCGGATAGGTTTCTGTCCGATGGAAGCCGCCTGCTATAGCGGCTTCCGTTTTACTGCGAAAACGCAGGGAGAACCATCGCATGCAGTCAGGAGGAGCGCGCACCGGTCGCCAGCCATGGCAGATCTCGCGCGGCTATGCCTGGCTGCTGGCGCTCCCGGCGCTGTTTCTGGTTATTTTCTTCCTCTGGCCGCTGGCGCGCGTGATCGTACGCGGCTTTACCGATCCGGCTATCGGTTTCCAGAATTACAGCCAGATTCTCACAAGCCGCGTTCACAGCACCGTGCTGTGGAACACGATCTCGACGGCGGGGATCGTAACGCTCCTCTGCCTGCTGATCGCCTATCCGGTGTCGTATGCCATGGCGCAGGCACGCGGGATCAAGCTGCAGATCATCGCGCTGTTCGTCATCGTGCCGCTGTGGACCAGCGTCGTCATACGCTCCTATGCTTGGATGGTCGTGTTCCAGCGGCGCGGCGTGTTGAACGATGCGCTGGTGTCGATGGGTATTACATCGGAGCCCGTACGTTTTCTGCCAGGCCTGTTCGCGGTGAACATCGGCATGGTGCACATCATGCTGCCGTTCATGATCCTGCCGCTGGTGGCCAACATGCGCGCCATCGACCGGTCGTTGCTGCGCGCCGCGGAAGTCATGGGCGCCGATCCGATCCAGTCGTTCCTGCGCGTGTTTCTGCCGCTATCGCTGCCAGGCATCAGCGCCGGGTGTGCGGTGGTGTTCATGATGTCGCTCGGCTTCTACGTAACGCCGGCGCTACTCGGCGGTCCCCAGAACATGATGGCCGCGGTGCTGATCGAACAGCAGGCCAATCAGCTTCTGAACTGGGGGCTGGCTTCAGCGCTCGCCACGATCCTGCTGATCGCGACGGTGCTGATCTATCTCGTCTATGCGCGCATCACCGGCGGTGCCGCACCCGCCCCGACAACCGTGCGATAGGGGAGGGGACGATGCAGCCAGTCACGCTCCGTATTCTTCGCACGCTGATCGCCGCGTTCGTCGGACTGACGCTGGTTTATCTCATCCTGCCGACGTTCGTCGTCGTGCCGTTGTCGTTCAGCGCGCAGGATTACTTGAGTTTCCCGCCTCAGGGATTCTCGATGAAATGGTACGAACGGCTGGCCGCCAATCCGCTGTGGATGAACGCCGCAATCAACAGCCTCATCATCGGTATTCCGACTGCTGTCCTGTCGATGATCCTTGGCACGCTCGGCGCACTGGCGGTGGTGCGCGGATCGTTTGCCCGCGCGTCGCTGGTATCCGCCATCATGGTTGCGCCGATGATGCTGCCGCACGTCATTCTCGCCATCGGTCTTTATCCGGTGATGCTGGAGTTGGGACTGCTGCGCACGCATCTGGCGGCCATCGTCGGGCATACGGTCGTCGGGATGCCGCTGGTGTTCATCACCGTCGTCGCCTCACTGCGCTCCTATAGCGGCGCGCTCGAACTGGCGGCGATGACGTGCGGCGCCAATCTTTGGCAGACCTTCTGGAAAGTGACGCTTCCGATGATCCGCCCTGGGGTGATCGTCGGTGGAATTCTCGCGTTCGCATCCTCGTTCGATGAACTCATGCTGTCGCTGTTCCTCACCGGGGCGACGACACGGACCTTGCCGCGCCTTATGTGGGAGCAGATGGCCGATTTCCTTACGCCCGTGATTGCGGCCGCTGCGTCGCTGGTTTTCGTCTTCTCGCTGGTTCTGCTGGGCGCTGTCGCACTCGTGCAGAAACGCCAGGGCATGTCGGGAGGCGCTCATGGCTGACGGGCACGGGGCCGAGATTGTCCTCAAGGGTGTGACGAAATCCTACGGCGGCATGGTTGCGTTGCATCCGACCGATCTGGTCGTCGCGCCGGGTGAATTCTTCTCGCTGATCGGTCCGTCAGGGTCCGGCAAATCGACATTGCTCGGCGCGATTGCGGGATTTCTCCCGCCGTCGGACGGCGGCATCGAGATTGACAATCAGGATGTCGTGTCGATCCCGCCCTATCGCCGTAATATCGGCATGGTGTTCCAGAACTACGCGCTGTTTCCGCATATGTCGGTGTTCGAAAACGTCGCGTTTCCGCTGCGGTTGCGGAAGCTGCCGTCCTCGGAAATCAAACAGCGCGTCGCGCGAATGCTGGAAACGGTGCGGCTCGCCGACTACGGCAAGCGCACGCCGGCGCAATTGTCGGGTGGCCAGCAACAGCGCGTGGCGCTCGCCCGCGCTGCCGTCTACGACCCGCGCCTGCTGTTGATGGACGAGCCGCTCGGCGCGCTCGACAAGAATCTTCGCGAGGAGATGCAATACGAGATCCGCCAGTTCCACGCCGCGCTGGGCGTGACGATCATCTACGTCACGCACGACCAGGACGAGGCGGCGACCATGTCGAACCGCATCGCGATCATGAAAGATGGTCGCATTGCCCAGGTTGGACGCCCGCGCGAGCTTTATGAAAAACCGCGAAATGCGTTTGTCGCTGGATTTCTGGGTGAAGCGAATTTGTTCGACGTCACGAACGTCAAACCGAATGGTGGCGGTACCTTCGCCGTCACCACCCGCGAGGGTTTGCAACTGACAAGTGCCGTCGCCGACGCGAGCAAGGACGGCGCACTCGTCGTCTGCCTCAGGCCGGAAGCGCTCGGCGTACAGCCCGGCAGCGAGAGCGGGCACAGCGCCGATGGCGCGCGCATCGCGGGCGAAATCCAGGATGTCGTCTTTACCGCTGGCACCGTCCGCTATCGCGTGACGACGCCGGGCGGCGCGCAACTTACGGTCAAATTGCCTTCTCAGCGTCAGGTGCCGGACCTCGAAGTGGGTCAACCCGTCACCCTGACATGCACAACCAGTGACACGCTGCTGATCCCCAAGGAGTAGACGACAATGTCGAGTCTCACGAATAAGGTCGCGCTGATCACAGGATCAGGCGAAGGGATGGGGCGCGCCCACGCTCTGCTGATGGCCGAGCGCGGCGCCGATATCGCCGTCCACGATATCAAGCCGGACATCGCCGAGGAAACAGCGGCGCGCGTGCGCAAGCTCGGCCGCAAGGCGCATGTCTCGGTGTGCGATATTTCGGACGTCGCCGCCGTGCAGGCGATGGT
>JAEYYQ010000224.1 GCA_023428365.1 Pseudomonadota bacterium
CCACCTCGCCGATCTGCGGAGGGCGACCCTTGGTGGGATGGCTCGATAAATTCACGACTGTGTTTGCAGACGCCAGCGTGAGAAATGTCGGATCTATAGCCGCACCGTCGATCTGCGGGGTCACCTCCTCGACATCATGACCAAGATCGGCACAGAGCCTCGCTGCATCGGCGAGCGCGGTCAGGCAATGGGGCTCGACGGGCGCACCATTCGGCGCAACGCTTGTGAAAGCGATCCTCAATCTCCGAGGAACCCGTCCCACTTCCTCGAGGAACGCTTGTTCGGGTTTCGGTGCTACGTAGGGATCGCCGGAACCAGGGCCGCACGTTGCGTCAAGCAACGCGGCGGAATCACGTACGGTCAAAGTCACAGCATGCTCTGTAACAATTCCCCCTAACCCTTCGCCGGCGTATGGCGCCATCGTATTGCGAGAGCGCGTTGGCTTGAGGCCGACCACTCCACAGCAAGCCGCCGGTGCGCGGATCGAGCCGAAGCCGTCGGAAGCCGCCGCCATGGGCAGAATACGCGCCGCGACGGCGGCCGCAGCGCCGCCGCTAGAGCCTCCGGAGATACGCGTCGTGTCCCAGGGGTTCTTCGTGGCACCATACAGCGTGGGTTCGCATGTCAGAGAGAGGCCCAGTTCGCACGAGTTGGTCCGGCCAAAGATCACCAGGCCGGCCTTCTTGAGCCTGCGCACGTGCTCGCTGTCGACCGCGGCAGGAGGCGTATCGGCAAAGAAGTGCGAGCCTCGCGTTACCCTTTCTCCCGCAAGCCAGCCACCAATATCCTTCAGCAGAAACGGCACACCGCGAAATGGGCCATCCGGCAGGCCATCCTTGATCGACTTTCGCGCGTAATCGTAGAGCGGCATAATCACGGCATTGACTGCGCCATTGCGCAATTCTACGCGGTCGATCGCGGCATCGAGCAGCTCACTTGGGCTGACCTCTTTTCGGCGCACAAGTTCCGCGAGCCCAACTGCATCATACCGTTCGTAGTCAGTGAAGCCGCCCACCATCCGCTCCCTATGCTGCTGACACACACCTTATGTCTGCAACCCTCGCGCTGTCACCGGTCTGCAACTGGTACGGTGACGTCCGGTGATGGAGGTGGGCTAGTCCCTTCAAGACGCGCGACACATTTCGGCTTGTGGCCGGGAAGCGTCTTGCAGAAGCGTCGATGCTGAAGCCGCGACCCAGCAGCCCGTCTTGCCGATCCCAAAAAAATTGCTGGATAGAAAACAGAGCTTTGATGAGCGGTCGCCTTGTGTAATGTGTAGAGACAACGAAGTGCTTTCGGGGGAAAGTCTCATGCCTCTTGACGGAATGATGGGCGGTGAAGAACCGCGTGCGCCCTGGTGCGCGAGTTGCAAAGCGCCGATTCTCAATGGCCAGCGTCGGGTGCACATTCGCTTCGAAAACGACCCTCACGGTTATAAGGGCCTGACCGGCGAGTATCACAAGGAATGCAGCAAGCCATTCATCTCGCTAGCGCGTGCCATCAACGTCATGTCGTTCTCGCGCTTTTAGGCTGCGCACCGTTACCCCGCGCCGTCTGGATCATCTGGGATTCAACGGGTGAGGCTCGGCGCTTGCCTTGTGCCGTCATATTGATGTGACGACTGGGAGAGCAATAGTCGCAAGACAACCTGTTCTGACTTACATTGCGTGAGACACTCGGAACCGGAGGTGCCCGTGCGTATCCTTATCGCTATTGTTGCAGCGGTCGCTGTCCTGCTGACCGGTATCGCGGCATCAGACGCGAAGTCGAACGCGAAGAACAAGCGGAAGGCAGTCCATAAGGAGCGGCTCAGCGCTAAAGCCCAACGTTTCGACCCCAACGATCCCAAATGCATCGAAGCCGAGTATTTGGATCCCTCGGGCAACTATGCAGCCTATCCGTGTTGGGCGCGCGCCGCGTTGGCGCCAAAGGGCAATGATGGCGGCTGGCGCTGATCTGGCCCCATGTCTCCTCCCTCACGGCCCTGGGATGAGAATACTGGGGATTGGTTGCGGTCCTGGTGCGGCCGCACGAGTGATTTGGCGCGTCTCGCCAAGTTGACATAGCATCGACGTCACCAGTAGGAGCTGGCATCCGGTAGAGCCATACGAAAAGTGGTGGAGGTAAGAGCGCTATGATCGACAAGCGCGTGCGCGATCTGGCTGCCGCCGTCGACGGCATCGCCGATGGCGCGAGTGTCATGGTGGGCGGCTTCGGCTCTGTCGGCCAGCCGGATGCCCTGGTTGAAGCCCTGATCGAACAGGGCGCCCGCAATCTGACGCTGATCGCCAATAACGCGGGCGCAGGTCGGGTTGGGGTCGCGAAACTGCTGGAGGCGCGGCGAGTTAGCAAGATCATCTGCTCATTCCCGCGCTCGGCCGGGTCGGTGATCTTCGAGGAGCTGTTCAAAGCCGGCGAGATCGCGCTCGAAATCGTCCCGCAAGGCACGTTGGCCGAACGCATCCGCGCAGCCGGCGCCGGCATTGGCGCGTTCTATACACCCACCGCATTCGGCACCCGCCTGGCGGAGAACAAGGAAACCCGCGAGATCGATGGTCGCCAGTATGTCCTGGAGCACGCGCTACCGGCTGACGTCGCGCTGGTCGAGGCGTGGCGCGCGGATCGCTGGGGCAACTGCGTGTATCGCAAGAGCGGACGAAACTTCAACGCCATCATGGCGACCGCGGCGAAGTTGACGATCGTGCAGACACAGCAAATTGCCGAACTTGGCGAAATCGATCCGGAAGCGGTCGTGACCCCCGGCATCTTCGTCAACCGCGTCGTGCACGTCCCTTACGGCAACCCCAAGTCCTGAGGAGCGCCACCATGACCGACCTCGTTC
>JAEYYQ010000232.1 GCA_023428365.1 Pseudomonadota bacterium
CCCCGGTCAGATACAGCGCTCCAAGCGCACCCGCCATGGAAAGAGGCACCGCAAACAGAATGATAATGGGATCGCGGAAGCTTTCGAACTGCGCCGATAGCACGAGATAGATGAAACCGAGCGCCAACACGAACACGAACACCAGGCTCTGTCCGGCCGATTTGAATTCGCGGCTCTGACCGCTCAAATCAGTCTGAACATTGGCAGGCAGAACCTCACGCGCTGTCCGCTCAAGGAACGTCAACGCCTCGCCAAGAGAATAGCCGGGAGCCAGGTTCGCCTGAATCATGACGGAGCGAAGCTGATTGAATCGCTTCAGTTCCTTCGGCGCCACCGCCTCGGTGATGGTTACGATATTTGAAAGCTGGACCATCTCGCCCGAGGCACCCCGGACGAAAATCGTCGAGAGCGTTTCAGGTGAGTTCCTGTCGCTGGCCGCGAGCTGCACATAAACATCGTATTGTTCGCCGTCCTGCTCGAAGCGGGTTACGCGGCGTCCGCCTAGTAACGACTCAAGTGTACGACCTACGACAGCCACATCGAGCCCAAGGTCGGCCACCTTGGCGCGGTTGATCTCGATCCGAAACTCGGGCGTGTTGAGCTTCAGATCGGTATCCACACCTTCAAGACCCGGATTTTCGCGGATGCGCTCCAGCATCTTGTCGGCGTAGTCCTGCAACTGCTCGTAGGTTCCCGAGCTCTGGATTACGAACTCCACAGGCCGCGATCCACCGCGCTGGCCGAAAGCAGCGGGACTGGATGCGAAAGCCTGCACGCCGACGATGTCGCGAATTTCGGGACGAACGATATCGGTCAACTGCTGCTGCTTGCGGTCCCGCTCACTCCAGTCGGACAGGCGGCCGATGGCGAGGAAACGTGACACCTCCGGCATACCATTGATGACCAGCCGCGAGTTGACTTCCGGAATGGTTGCATAGATCGCATCGACTTCAGCGCTGTAGCGGCTGGTGTATGCGAGCGTCGCACCTTCCGGTCCGGTCCCGCGAACCAACAGAACGCCGCGATCCTCGGCCGGCGCTAGCTCCGACTTCAGACTGACAAATAGGATGCCGCTCACCACAGCCGCACTGACACCCAGCCCTACAACGAGCCAGCGCACATTCAGAGCCCCGTTCACGGCTCTGCGGTATCCTGCTTCAAGCCCGGATAGCAGGCGCTCGATCGCATTGGATAATCTGCCCGGCGTCTCATGGTGCCGTAGCAGTTTCGAGCACATCATCGGCGTCAAGGTGAGCGCAACGAAACCGGACACGAGAACGGCGCCTGCCAACGCCAAGGCAAATTCAAGAAACAAACGCCCGGTTCGTCCGGACGCGAAAGCAATTGGCGCGTAGACCGCCGTCAACGTCATCGTCATCGCGACGACGGCGAAGCCGATCTCTTTGGTGCCGTCGATGGCTGCTCTGAGAGGGGTTACGCCGCGTTCGACATGACGGGCTATGTTTTCCAGCACCACGATCGCGTCATCCACCACGAGACCGATGGCGAGGACCATGGCGAGCAAGGTCAGCGTATTGATACTGAATCCGAACGCCAGCATCAGCGTGAAAGTGGCGATCAGCGAGATGGGGATCGTGACGACCGGAATGATCGAGGCCCGTACCGACCTCAAAAAGAACATGATCACAAGCACGACCAGCACGATCGCTTCGAGGATCGTCGTATAAACCGCTTTGATCGACCGATCGATGAATACGGCATCGTCATTGCCGATATCTGCCTGCAGACCGTTTGGCAGCGACCGATTGAGTTCAGGTAGAATAGCGCGGACGGCATTCGATACGTCCAGCGGGTTTGCTACGGCCTGCTTGATAATGCCAAGCACGATAGCGGGTTGGCCGTTGTACCGGCTGTCACGACGTTCGTCGGCAGCGCCAAGCTCGACGCGTGCCACCTCACTCATCTTGACCTGGTAGCCATCGGCCCGCTTCACGACGATGTTGCGGAACTCTTCCGGGGTCGTCATGCCGGTTCGAGACAGCACGCTGAATTCGCGCTCCTCGCTCTCGATACGGCCGGCAGGCAGCTCGACGTTCTGCGCCCGTAGCGCCGCCTCGATGTCCTGAATAGTCAGGGCATACGCCGCCAGGCGTTCGCGATCGACCCAGATCCGCATAGCATAGCGTCGCTCGCCGAAAATCGTGACGTCGGCGACGCCATTCAGGTTCTTCAGCCGGTCGACGACATAGCGGTCGACGTAGTCGGTAATCTCAAGCGAATTCATCTGCTCGCTCGTGAAAACGAGATACATCACCGCCTGAGCGTCGGCTTCGACCTTGGCAATGACAGGCTCGTCGACCTCGTCCGGCAACCGGCCGCGCACACGGCTAACCCGGTCACGGACGTCGCTGGCGGCAACATCCGGAGCAACTTCCGGACGGAAACGAACGGTGATGCGGCTGGTCTCGGAGCGGCTGGTGGATTCCAGCACGTCGATGCCGGCAATACCGGCAATCGAGCCCTCGAGGATCTGCGTGAGCTGGGTCTCGATGATCGTCGCCGAAGCGCCGGGATAGGTGGTGACCACCGAAACGGTCGGCTCATCGACGTTCGGATATTCGCGCACCGTCAGCTTGGTATATGAGACGATGCCGAGCAGCACCAGAACCAGGCTGAGTACGGTGGAAAAGACAGGCCGTCGGATGCAGACTTCGATGGGGCTCATGAGTTACCAGCCGGCCCCCGCGCCTGCTGCTGCCGAGAGACCGCCACAGCAATGCCATTGCGCAGCTTGAGCTGTCCGGCGACGACCACCATCGCATCGGCCTGAAGACCGTTGAGCACCTGGACCTCACCGTTCCCGCGCCGGCCCAGCCTGACCTTGACCTCGACAGCTCGGCCATTCTGCACTTGGTAGACGTACATGTCGCCGCCGCGCGGAACGATGGCGCTCTCAGGCACCATCACAACTTCACGCGCGCCCAGGCCTTTGACCAGAATGCGTGCGAACAGTCCGGGCCGTAGCGCCAGATCTGGATTGGGCATCCTGGCTCGCACCTGCAAGGCCCGGCCGTTGACATCCACTTGCGGGTCAATCGCGTAGATCTCGGCTTTGAACGTCCGGCCTGGAACCGCATCGACCTCGACGTCGACCTGTTGTCCCAGTGCAACCTGCGTCAACGCGTTTTCGGGAAGTTTGAAATCAACTTTGAGAACATCGATCTTCTCGATGTTGACGATGGGCGAACCGATGCTGACGTAGGCGCCGATGGACGCCTTCCTCAAGCCGACGACTCCATCGAATGGCGCCTTGATGGTGTGCTTGCCCAGGCGCACCGAGGCAAGTTCCAGGGCTGCGCGGGCGGTTTCCAGATTGGCGATCGCCTCGTCCTGCGCCCGTTCGGTGACGTTACCGGTACGCGACAGAGCGCGGGCGCGCTCCCGATTGGCGGATGCCAAATCAAATCTTGCTTTGGCGTCTGCCACTTCGGCACGTACCAGCGCGTCGTCGAGCTTGATCAGATCGTCACCCGCTTTGACGGGCTGCCCCTCTTTGAACTCGAAACTCGCGATGCGACCGGTGATCTCGGACGCGACCTGGACTGATTCATCCGAGGAGAGACTTCCAATTCCCTGCAAATCCGACCGGTAGGTTGCTACACGCGCTGGAGTTGCCTCTACCGTGACTGCTGAAGACGCCTGCTGAGCCTTGGGCCGAACAGGGGCTTTCTCGGCGCGCAGCGCGCCCTGCCACTCCGGGACGAGCGCAAGTGCCAGCGCACCGACGACCAAAAGTGCGGCAGCGACGTATAGGCCTTTGCGCATTACCCCTCCTCATTCACCGCCCAACGAGTTTCAGTGGCGCTTTGAGCTGCCGGTTGCCCGGTAGATCCCATCGCGGCCTGACACCCTAACGGACGACGGGACTTAAACCCGTCGCTTAGCAGCATGACGAACGCTACGATGATTTGTGCTTGAACGGTGGGGCCCCCCTTTCCGTCTGCATCGTTGCCAGTTTGCAACGAACATCGCAGATGCAAGATTAGCGGGATGCTGGCTGCACAGCGAGTGTTTTTGCGCCGCACACAAGGGGTATTATCTAAAACTCTCCGTGATCACATGCGACTTCGCTTGGCGCAGTTACGGCCGTTAAACCGAGTCGTCGGCATGCACTTCGATAACGCCTGTGGCCCTCTCGAAGTTGTAAACCATCAAATCCGGGCGCTCGCGTTTCAGCCGTACCGCGAGTCGCCGGCCTTCGAGTTCGTGGGCCCGCACCTCATCGTCCGACCAGACTACCTCGAAGGCGCTATCTGGCTTTTTAGCGGCCATATAGACCTCACTCCATGCCGCCAGATCGCTCACCAGTTCCGGTGAAATTCCGAGTAGGTCAGGCGGAAAATCACCATCGAGGCCATCCTCCATCGCCCATAGTGGATAGGCATAAAACTCGGCCATGAGTTTCACGCGTTTGGCCTGTGCCCTCGCCTTCTCTGTCGCCATAGGGTCGTCGTCGTCGGTGTTGAATGCGCTGAAGCCACCACCCGGCTTCAGCGGCTTTCCCAACAACCGCAGCACATAAACGGCGTGCGCGATCAGACCGGCGGCGGCAACAGCGAGCGCTGGCCAGGCAACGTCCTGCCACGGGACCAATTTGCCCGTGAACCAAGCCCAGATGACAAAGGCAGTCGCCGCCACATACAGCACGAACGCGTTTGTCGATTGCTTCCGCCCTGCCGCGTCCGGCGGGTCTTCCGCATCGAAATAAACGGGTGCGGCATAGAAAAGATAGATTGCCTGCCCGAGTGCGGACAGCACGAACAGCCAGACAGAGAAATCCAGCAGCAGCATCAGCGCGACGCCACCCACGAGTATCAAACCCGACGCACACAACAGCCAGTTTGTGCGCGCCGTTTCGGTCCGGCTGGTCTTCTTCATCGAGATGGCGGCGATCGCCTGATCGAAGAAGCGGGATGTCAGCATCGCTCGCGTGCCGGCATAACCGGCGAACGCATAGAACAGGCCAACAATGCGCAGTGCAATCTCAGCCGGTTCCATTGGACGCCCCCATCAACGTCGCCGAAACTCGCGTTCCGCTTCCGCCCTGAGCGCATTCCTATCGATTTTATTTGTTCCGGCCAACGGCAGCGCGTCGAGAAAGAAGACCTGGCGCGGGTGTTGATAGGCTGGACCGTTGTCAATCGCCCAGGCCTTGACCCCGGCTTCGTCAACCTCGGCACCGATGCGCCGCACCACGAAGGCGACCGGCAGATGCTGCTTTGTCTCGTCCGGCACCGGCACGACGATCGATTGCGCGATGCCAGGATGGCGTTCGAGCAACCGCTCGACTTCCACCGGCCAGATGTTCTCGCCGCCGCATACAAACATATCGTCCTCGCGGCCGACGAACCAGTGAAAGCCCCGTTCATCGCGGCGCACGACGTCGCCGGAATGATACCAGCCGCCGTCACGGAGGGCCGCGCGCGTCTTATCAGGCAGATTGCGGTAGCCGGCCATCGTCGCGGGGTTGCGCATCTGCAGCACGCCCTCACCATCGCCCTCCACGACTGAGCCAGACCGGCCGACGAGGCGCGCCTCGACACTTTTGATCGGATAACCGAGCGCGCAATCCGGCGTCGGATGACCGGCGGGATGCGGTCCATACACGGCAGGTCCGGCTTCCGTGGTGCCGTAGCCGTTTGTAACGTGCGCCTTTGGGAACAGCGCTTTGACGCGCGTCACCAGCTGCGTGCTGTAGGGCGACGAGCCCATGAAAATTCGCGTGATCCGGTCGAACGCCGCAGGC
>JAEYYQ010000262.1 GCA_023428365.1 Pseudomonadota bacterium
CCCTGTACGAATCTTTGGATGTGTTTGTCGGTGCAGGGCTGATTGCTCTAGCGCCAGTGGCGGGTTGTCAGGTTCCGTCCGGCCAGTCGGTGTCGGGCGGTGCGTTGTCGGCGCACTTGCGCGCGCGCGGAGATGGCGCCCCGTTCGGTGAAGTTCTCGACAGGCTGGCGCATCAGATCTGGCTGAGCCAGGACACGCGCGGCATCCCGATGCATGTCGCCGAGGAACACGCTGGAAAACTGGCGCCGATTGTCAGTGCGTACAGGCCTGCAGCGGATGTGATTGAGCTGGCGGTGGGCAGCGATGTCGTCATGGCCGCCAATCGTCTCACGGCGGATGTGCTGAAGCTGGCGGCGGGGCATCCGATTGCCGAGCGCATCGTGCCGGAGATCGCCGAGTTTCTGCTGCAGCGGCTGTTTCTGGAAATGCTTGCCGACGGGCGTTTCGTGCGAGGGTTTGCGGCAGGCCTTGCAGAATTCATTTCTTCGCAGGGCGGGCTGCCCTCGGCATCTCCGCTTAAAGCTCCGCAGCCGAACGCTCCGGGCACAGCGCTGGCTCCGGCGCGCAGCAGCGAGGTCGCCGATCTCAAGCAGCGCTACGGATTATCCGACAAGGCGATGGAGCGGTTTTCCGCCATTGCCGAGCAGGGCCGCGCTTCGCCGGCGCGCGAGTCGCGTCAGATCTCGGAATTGGCCCAGTGGTTGCAGGAAACTCGCGATCAGCTCATTCGCCCGAGCAATGAACCGGCCGAGGTCCGTCGCTTGAAACTGCGCGCTGCTGAAGCGCTGACGGCAGGTGACTTCGAAGCGGCGATGGACCTGCTGAAAGACGTGCGCCGCTGGTTGCGCGATGAGCGCCGCCGCACCGAGCAGCGTCTTCAGGAAGAAATCAGCCTGCTGCGCGCGCAGGAGCATCAGGAAGCGATGGCAACGGCGGATCTAGCCGAACTCGCGATGGCACGGCTCGATTTCAAGGCGGCCGCTGATCTGTTCGAAGAAGCCGCCGACGCGATGGGCGAGGGCGATGCAGTTGCCCGGTTGCGGTTCATGCTGCGGCGTGCCGATGCGCTCTGCTACGCGGGCGAGGATGGCGCTGATCCGCAGCTTCTGCGCACGGCTGCCAATGCTTACGCGCGCGCCGCCGAGTTGGCGGGAAATGTCGGCGACGCAAAAGATCTCGCGGCGGCCTCGCAAGGGCTGGGGAATGCGTTGCTTGCGGTCGCCGAGCATGAGCCGTCTCAGCAGCTTTATGAGCAGGCCGGGATCGCTTATCGCAGCGCGTTGGAAGTTCTGACGCGCGAGACCGATCCGCGCGTCTGGGCGTTGGCGCGCATGGGCCTCGGCAATGCACTGGCGTCGATGTCGGAAATCGAGACGAGTTCAACGGCGGTTCTGGAACAGGCGACCGTCGCTTACAAAGGCGCGCTTGAGGTCTTTACGCGAGAAGCGGAGCCCATGCGCTGGGCGGTGACGCGGCTGAATATGGCTACGGTACTGTTCCGTCTCGGCGAGATGAAGGATCGCCGGGAGAACTGGCTGGCCGCCGCCGCGGCGATCGTGCCGGCGCTGGAAGTGTTTGAAGAGCAAGGCGCGACAGCCCAAGCCGACGCCGCACGCCACACCCTGCAAATGCTCCACCGCCGCTGGGGCGCGCTGGAGGCACCGACGGCGGCAGAGTGAAGTCGACGGACTTAAACGATCTTCTGCCCGGTCTTTTCCCAGTCCGCGACGAACTGCTTGAGGCCCTGGTCGGTCAGCGGGTGTTTGACCAGGGCTTGCAGCGTTGCGGGCGGGATGGTGGCGACGTCAGCACCAATAAGGGCGGCCTGTTTGACGTGACCGACGGTGCGGATTGAGGCGGCGAGGATCGCGGTCGTCAGGTTGGTATAGTTGTCGTAGATCACGCGGATCTCGCGGATCAACTCCATGCCATCCTGTCCCATATCGTCGAGGCGGCCGATGAACGGGGAGACGAACGTCGCGCCAGCTTTGGCGGCCAGCAGCGCCTGATTGGCCGAAAAGCACAGCGTCACGTTGACCATGGTGCCTTCGGATGACAGCGTACGGCAGGCCTTCAGGCCGTCCCACGTCAGCGGCACCTTCACGCAGACGTTCTTGGCGATGGCGGCCAGGATGCGTCCTTCGGTGATCATGCCGTCGTATTCGGTGCAGGCGACTTCGGCGCTCACCGGGCCGGGGACGACATCGCAGATTTCGCGGATGATGGTCTTGAAGTCTCGGCCAGCTTTTGCGACCAGCGACGGGTTGGTTGTGACACCGTCGAGCAGGCCGGTTTCGGCGAGCTCTTTGATGACTGTCACATCAGCGGTGTCGACAAAGAACTTCATCGCGTACTCCCTTTGCCCTCGGCTCGCCGTATGAGTGAGCCTAGGTTAGCTGTTTTCGAGTCGGTTCTAGTCTGTCGGGAGCCCATTTGGCCAGTCTGCTGGACATCGTGATGGAAGGGAGCGCCGCGTTACGGCGCGTGCCCGTTCTGTTGCCTGTCGCCCTGGAACAGACTTACGACTACCTCGTGCCGTCCGGAATGGAGCTGGAGCCGGGCGAGTTCGTGCATGTGCCATTTGGCCCGCAACATCGCATCGGCATCGTCTGGGACCGGACGGTCGGCCCGGAGCGGGACGTTGCCCCTGAAAAGCTGAAATCCGTCATCCAACGGCTCGACGTGCCGCCTTTGCCGTTGATTTCGTTGAGGTTCACGGAATGGGTGGCGC
>JAEYYQ010000330.1 GCA_023428365.1 Pseudomonadota bacterium
GGCCATCCTTGCGGATGACTTCAGGCCGGCTAGGACTCCGCCGCCTGCGTTTCCCTTTCTTCACGATCAACTTGTCAAAGAGCACACCCGAGGTCGCACAACACTTAGGCCTCACTTAAAAGGCCAGTCGAGACAACGAGATCCTTTCCGGTTAAACTTCCCGGCTAAGGACCGCGGATCAAGAGCAGAAGTGTCGCGCCCGCACCGGGCGGCGAGGCGTCAGTGCCTCGCGACAAGGGTGTTTCTACAGAACCCCCCTCCTGGTGTCAACACCCCAGGTTAAAAAACTTCAGAAAATCTCTCGGCGCCGCTCAGAGGCCCGCATTCAGGGCTCTGAGGCGCTGTTCGAGCGGCACCCTAGGGTCTGCCGGCTGGGCAGAAAGTGATCCTTGGCTCCCTTCCTTGCGGTCTTCGGATCGCGGTCAAATCTTGCGGACAATCGTCGATTCCGACTCAATCTGCCGCGATCTTGCCTTGAGATTACAGCACTGTGTGACAGGGTTATGAGGCAATTGACTTGCTCGCAGGCGAACCTCAAGTTCGTGTCAGGCAAGCAAGCGGTGGTTCGGCGTATCGGGGACGGACAGCCAACTCGGCTCGATCATATTGGGGCGGGCTTCAGCCAATTGGGGGATGAACGCGCGTGTTAGATAGGCGGCGCCACGCACCTGTCGGCCGCATTCGCACCGTGCGCCCGGGACATCGGACGCAGGGCCTGCCGCATGTCTATCGCGGACGCGCCCGTCGCGCGCTGCCCGATATCTATGATCGCGATCACGGCGAGGCACGCCGGGGCGGCTTCCGGTGGCTTCTCAGCACTTGTCTGGCTGCCACAGTAGGTGCCGTTGCAATCGGCGCCGCGATTTTCGGCTCCATCGACGGCATCGACACGACTGACGGCGTCATCCCGGCCTTTGAGAAATTCCGCGACGCCAGCTTGGCGTCGCCAATTCCCGCCGTCCGGATGCCCGACGGTCTGAACTGGAGCCTGCCGAAATCGGACCGGTTGCAAGTGACAGCTGGCGCAATGGCTGCCCGACATATCATTCACGAGCAAATCCAGGTGCGACGCGACAATCGCCCGTTCATCCAGATTCGCCCCTACATGCGCGTTGTCGCGCGGCTCGCCGAAGTGCCGCCAGACCAGGCCGGCGTGGTTCCTGCGTTCAACCCCTTCAGGCTCTACGCGACAGCTGCCCAGGACCAGGAGGACGGCGAAGGTTCGTCGTCGGCCGAACGCAGTGATGTCGCCATAAAGGTGGTCGAGCTGTTCGGCGGAATTCTTCCTGGCGATGACGGTCAAGAGCTCGAAATTCACGAAGTCGCCGAACTCGTTGCCCGCGCTCAGGGGGACGAACCCGACAGCATGGCGATGCGCCCCAGCTTCGAGCCTGATGGAAGCGGCGCACAAGAAAACGCCGCGCCGGCGCGCGCTCCAATCGATCCCAAACCTGACGCCACGGTCACGGTCGCTCCCAACACAACCTTGCTGACCAAATCCGTATCCAGCGCGGACGAAGCCGAAGATCTGGAGGAAACGGACGTCAGGGTCATTCGGGCCGCGCGCGGTGATACGCTCGTAAAAATCCTGCAAAAACTCGGTGCCGACGGATGGCAGGCCCGTGGCATGCAGGAAGCAGCTCGATCGATATTCCCCGACCGGACACTGTCGGCTGGCTACGAGGTTCACGTAACGCTGGTCCCGACCTTGGCGAATGCGGGGAAATCTGAGCCCGCGCGGTTCAGCATTTTTGCCGAAGGTCACGAGCACAAGGTTACGGTCTACCGTGATGCAGCCGGTGAATTCGTAGCAAGCTCGACGCCTTACGATGCGAAAGTCGCACGCGCTGCGATCGGCGAAAGCGACAAGGCGCTGTCATCGAGCCTTTATGCCAGCATTTATCAGGCGGCTTTGCAGCAGGGCGTTCCCGCCGACACGATTTTGCAGATCCTGCGCATCCACGCACACGATACCGACTTCCGCCAGCGTGTCCGCCACGGCGATTCCATCGACCTGTTGTTCGACGTGAAGGAAGAGTCTGGTCCGGAGAACGCTCCGGGAGAATTGCTGTATGCAGCCATTACCACGGGTGGCGAAGTGCGTAGATTTTGGCGCTATCGCACGCCCGACGGCAGCATCGACTACTACGATGATCAGGGTAACAATTCGCGGAAGTTCCTGATGCGCCGCCCCATTCGCGGCGAGAATATCCGCCTCACATCAGGTTTCGGAATGCGTCAGCATCCCATTCTGAATATCTCGCGCATGCATACCGGAATTGATTGGGCCGGTCCGATCGGCACGCCCATTCTCGCGGCGGGCAATGGCACCATCGAAGAAGCAAAACGCAAAGGCCAGAACGGTAATTACGTGCGTATCCGGCACGCAAACGGCTATCAGTCGACGTACAGCCATATGCAGCGCTTTGAAACCGGTATCGAGGCCGGAGCAAAGGTCAAACAAGGGCAGGTTATCGGTTACGTCGGCATGACGGGTCTGACGAGCGGCCCGCATTTGCATTATGAAGTTCTGGTCAATAGCCGCTATGTGGACGCTCTGCAGATCCAAGTTCCACGCGCGCGCCAACTCATTGGCAGACAACATGCCGATTATCAAAAGGAACGCGCCCGCATTGACGATATCATGCGGCGCACGCCGGTTTTGACAGCGAGCCGATGAGCGTCTCTCGCCCGTTACATTTCATTTTTTTAGAATTGGAAAAAGCATCCGGCGCGATCCGATAATTTATCGGCCGCGCCGGAATTCCGCATTTTACGCGGCAGCTTTCACCGGCTGCCCATTCAAGACGAGATTGCCGTCGCGCACAGAAACGCGGACAGCCTCACCATCCCGTATATTTCCAGCCAAGATCTGTTCAGCTAACGGATCCTGGATATTCTTCTGGATCACGCGCTTTAACGGACGTGCGCCATAAGCCGGATCGTAACCGCGATTGGCGAGCCACGTGCGCGCCTGATCATCCAGCTCGATCGAGATTTTCCGATCCGCCAGCAGCTTTTGCAGCCGCTGCAGCTGAATATCGACGATCGAGGCCATATCTTCACGCCGCAAGCGGTGGAAGATAAGGATCTCGTCGATCCGGTTCAGGAATTCCGGCCGGAACTTCGTCTTGACCTCCGCCATGACGTAGTTCTTTGCGTCCGCCATATCCTCCCCGTCCTTCAGCGCGACGAGATACTCTGCGCCGATGTTCG
>JAEYYQ010000443.1 GCA_023428365.1 Pseudomonadota bacterium
TCGACGCTATGACCGAATTCGGACACCATGTCGGCGAGCATCATCGAGACTGTAGGCTCGTCCTCGACAAGTAGGACTTTTTTTGTTGCTTCACGTTTTATTGCTTCGCGCGACTTCTGAAGGGGCGCAGCGATGCGCTTCGAGGTGTTGCTGTCCGGGCGCTTCGCGTCTAACAGCGCCTTCTTTTCGTCGTGCGGGATGGTCAAATGGCAGTGCAGCCCCTGTTCGTGCCATTGGAAGTCGACGATGCCCCCGAGTTGTTGCTCGATGCCGACGGCAAATATACGAGTCCCGTAGCCCTTTCGAGTCGGAGGAGTAACCTTCGGACCGTTCGATTCAATCCAATCGAATGTGATGGCTCCGGGGCGCAAGCGCCAAGTAAGGGAAATCTTACCGGCATCGGTGGAGAGCGCGCCATACTTGGCGGCATTTGTCACCAGTTCGTGGAGCACCAGCGCTATCGTTTGCGCAAATGCCGGTTTCAGCAATATCGAGGGGCCGTTGGTCTCGACTTTCTCGCCCCTGACGCCCCGATAAGGCGCAAACTCTTCGTCAACCAACTTGCAAAGATCCGCACCCTCCCAACGGGAGTTTGCCAAGAGCCTGTGCGCGTTCGATAGGGCACCGATCCGGCCCTCGATAGCCGCGACGTAGTCTTGGATGGTGTCGGCGCGGGTCAGGCGGAGAAATGACTGTACCACGGCAACAACATTACGCGCGCGATGGTCAACCTCTTGGGCCAGCAACATCTGGCGTTCTTCGGCCTGCTTGCGTTCCGTGATATCAACGGTAACACCGCTCAATCGTGTGAGCCGGTTTGCCTCGTCGAAACTCGCGGCTACCGTGCCAATACACCACCGCAACTGGCCATTTGAGCGCCGCACACGGAATTCTGTCTGGTAGGTGGCGAACTCCTTGCTGCAACGCGTGTAGGCTTCCATGACCGGAGGGAGGTCATCCGGGTGAATGAGTGGTCTAACGGAATCCCACGATGGCACGAACGAACTCAGATCTACGCCGAATATAGTACATTGCCCGTGATCCCAGGTGCCAACCTGCCGGAGAACGTCCCATTCCCAAGTGCCCATCTGGCCGGCAGCGAGGGCCAGACTGCGCAACTGTTCGCTCTGCTGCAGTTGCCGGGCCGACTCCGCGAGGGCAGACGTTCGTTCCGCGACCCGTTCCTCGAGCGCGCTATTGAGCCGTTCGAGTTCACGTGTTTTTCGATAAAGCTCTATAAAAACCTTGACCTTTGCCCGCAGTACTTCGGGGATAACGGGCACAGGGACATAATCGACCGCGCCCATTTCATAGCCTCGGAGGCGGTCGATATCGCCCAACACTATCGCCGAAATAAAAATGATCGCGGTCTTCTGAAACCGCGGATGTTCACGTATCATCGCAGCCAGTTCAAATCCGTCAGTCTCAGGCATGTATACGTCAACAAGGATAAGGGCGACCTCATTCTTGAGAAGAGTGTCAAGGGCCTCGCGGGCGCCATTCGCTACAAGCAAATTCTCGTTCAAATCGCGAAGAATCGCTTCGTACGTCAGCAGCTTGGCGGGCTGATCGTCCACGAGGAGTATGTTGACCTTGTCGCTCATGCTGCCTCCGATTTATCGATGCAGCCAGCTGCGCAGCGTGGACAGGAGCTGTTCAGTGTTGACGGGTTTCGCGAGGTAATCGGAAGCGCCCGCCTCAAGGCACTTCTCGCGATCGCCTTTCATCGCCTTGGCGGTCAGCGCTATGATAGGAAGTCGGCGCCAAGCCGGATTCTTGCGGATGGCGGCGATGGCCTGATAGCCGTCCATGCCCGGCATCATGATATCCATCAAGACGATAGCGAGGTCTGGGGTGGTATTAATTAATTGAATAGCCTCGACACCATTCGATGCCGTGAGCACCTTCATGCCGCGCCGTTCAAGTACACTGCTAAGAGCGAATACATTGCGCGGATCGTCGTCTACCAGGACGGCGGTTCGGCCGAAGAGCTGCTCATTCGACTCGCGCAATCGCTCGATGATGCGTTGTTTTGCAGCCGGTAGATCGGTTATCACGCGATGCAGAAATAGCGCCGTTTCGTCGAACAGTCGCTCCGGAGACTCAACGTCCTTGACGATGACGCTGCGCGCTATGGCATGAATCTGATTGTCTTCTTCCGGGGAAAGCTCTCGTCCGGTAAAGACCACAACCGGCAGATCGGCGAGGGCAGGGCTCGCGGCGATTTCAGCCAGCAGATCAAAGCCGGACATATCGGGCAGCCGAAGGTCTAGGACGACGCAGTCGAACGGCTCGCGCGCCAACAGGCTCAGGCAACCGGCGCCAGTCTGCGCGCTGACTATTTCAACGTCATCATGCGCCAGCAGCTCCTTGATGCTATTTTGCTCTATTGCGTCATCTTCGACGACAAGTAGCCGCTTCCTTTCGCGCAGTGTGTAGTCGCGAATGCGGGAGAAGGCCTCCTCCAGATCGTTGACATTTGCTGCCTTGGTCAAGAATGAAAAAGCGCCGCGCGCCAGTCCATGTTGTCGATCCTCGTCCGTCGTTACGATCTGCACCGGAATATGCCGTGTCGATGGATCTTGTTTTAGGCTGCCGAGGATGTTCCAGCCAATGGCGTCGGGCAGGAATATATCGAGTGAGATAGCCGTAACAGTGAAGCGTTTGACAAGGTCGAGCGCGTCGCTTCCACGTGCGGCGACAAGCACCTTGAAGCCCCGACCGTGAGCCACATCAGCTAGTATGCGGGCATAGTGCGGATCGTCTTCGACAATCAGAAGTGTGCGGTCGGCCGGTTTGATATTGTCGCGATCGTCGGGAACAGGCTCGATGACGCGCTCGGGGGGGCCGTCGAGGTCGAGCATTTGATTGAAGTGCGCTATCGCCGGTGAGGAGACCCGCGGAACAGTCGTCGGACCTGAGAAACGGATGGGCAAATAGAGCGTGAACGTACTGCCCGCACCTGGGCTGCTGCGCAGCGTTAGTTCGCCCCCTAACAAGTTGGCGAGTTCTCGGCAAATGGCCAGCCCGAGTCCGGTGCCGCCGTACTTTCGGCTGGTGCTTGCGTCCGCCTGCTGGAAAGCCTCGAAGATGATCTTCTGCTTTTCGATGGGAATTCCAATGCCAGTATCGGTGACTTCGAAGGCGACGACCAAAGACGATTGATTGAGTGCGTTGTTCTGCGGGCTCCAGCCGCCGACAGCGGCGAAGACATTGAGATGGACGCTGCCTTCGCTGGTGAATTTTAGAGCGTTCGACATCAGGTTCTTGAGGACCTGTTGGAGCCGTTTGGCGTCGGTTGTGATGTTGCGGCCCAGCGTTGGATCAATTCTGACATTGAAGGCCAACTGGCGGCGCTCGGCTTCATGCCGGAACTGGCGCGATACGGCATCGACCATGCTGGCGATTTGAACTTCTTCCGCATCGACCGAGACGGTGCCGGATTCAATTTTGGAGAGGTCGAGAATGTCGGTGATGAGATGCAGTAGGTCCGTTCCGGCGCCATGGATTGTTCGCGCGAACTCGACCTGCTTTGGCACTAGGTTGCCGTCGGCGTTTTCAGTGAGTTGCTGGCTGAGGATAAGGATGCTGTTGAGTGGCGTCCGGAGCTCATGTGACATGTTGGCAAGAAATTCAGATTTGTATTTCGATGTGAGCGCAAGTTCGCTGGCCTTCTCCTCAAGAGCGCGCCGGGCTTGTTCGATTTCGACATTGCTTTCGGCGAGCTGCTGCGCTTTCTGCTCCAACTGATCGTTGGTCTGTTGAAGTTCGCTTTGCTGCGACTGAAGTTCGGCGGCAAGCTGCTGCGACTGTTTGAGCAAGCCTTCGGTTTGCATGGTCGCTTCAATGCTGCTCAGAATAGTACCGAAGCTGTTTGTCAGTTGTTCCAGAAAGGCGACCTGCAAGCTGCTGAACGTACCAAGGGAGGCCAGTTCGATGACGGCTTTGAGTTGGTTTTCAAACAGTACGGGAAGCACGACCACACTATTTGGCAGTGACCTGAACGTCGAGGAGCGGATCGGCTTGGCTTGCTGTTTAAGTCCACTGATCAGCATCTGGCGCTTATCGGCGGCGCATTGGCCGATGAGGCCGTCCCCAATCTGCAGCGTTTCCGGATGTCCATCGGCGACGCCGTCCGCGTAAGCGGATACGAGGCGCAGACAAGGCTTGTCCGAGTTGTCGATTCGATAGATGACGCCGAGTTGGGCGCCGACGAGGGGAGTCAGTTCCGAGAGCAACAAGTGCCCGACTGTCGCGAAATCACGCTGGCCTTGCAGCATCGTTGTGAATTTCGCGAGATTGGTTTTAAGCCAATCCTGATCGACATTGCGCTCAGTCGTCAACCTGAGGTTGCCGATCATGGTATTGATGTTGTCTTTCAGCTCGGCCACTTCACCGCGGGCATCGACCTGGATCGAGCGGGTCAAATCGCCCTTGGTCACGGCCGTGGCCACTTCGGCGATAGCGCGAACCTGGGTGGTGAGGTTAGCCGCCAGCAGGTTGACGTTACCGGTCAGATCCTTCCACGTACCCGAGGCGCCCGGCACGTTCGCCTGACCGCCGAGACGGCCCTCAACGCCCACTTCGCGAGCAACGGTCGTCACCTGATCGGCAAAGGTGGCAAGCGTCTCCATCATGTTGTTGATTGTTTCGGCCAGCGCCGCGACCTCACCTTTGGATTGTACGGTGAGCTTTTGCTTGAGGTCGCCGTTGGCGACGGCCGTCACCACCTTTACAATGCCGCGAACCTGCTCGGTGAGGTTGGCCGCCATGACGTTGACCGTGTCGGTAAGGTCCTTCCAGGTGCCGGCGGCACCTGGAACACGTGCCTGGCCGCCGAGCTTGCCGTCAGTGCCCACCTCGCGAGCCACGCGCGTGACTTCGGAGGCGAAGGCATTGAGCTGATCCACCATCGTGTTGATGGTGTTCTTCAACTCGAGAATTTCGCCCTTCACGTCGACCGTGATCTTTCTCGACAGGTCGCCACGGGCAACCGCGGTCGTCACCTCGGCGATGTTGCGCACCTGCGTGGTCAGGTTAGCGCCGAGCAAGTTGACATTATCGGTCAAGTCTTTCCACGTGCCGGCGACTCCGGGAACATGCGCTTGGCCGCCGAGATTCCCGTCAGTGCCGACTTCGCGCGCGACACGCGTCACCTCAGCCGCGAATGAGCGCAGCTGTTCGACCATCGTGTTGATCGTGTCCTTGAGGAGCAGCATTTCGCCGCGCACGTCGACCGTGATTTTCTTTGAGAGGTCGCCGCCGGCAATGGCGGTAGCCACTTCGGCGATGTTGCGGACCTGAGCGGTCAGGTTGCCGGCCATCAGGTTCACGTTGTCGGTC
>JAEYYQ010000133.1 GCA_023428365.1 Pseudomonadota bacterium
GACAGCGGGTTCTTGATTTCGTGCGCCAGAACCGCAGCCATGCCCGATACGGACCGCGCTGCCGCCCGGTGCGTGAGCTGGCGCTCGATCATCTGCGCCATGGAGCGTTGCTGAAGCATCAGCAGAACGATAGCCGGTTGTTCGGGAAGCGGCCCGCTGTGCACATCGACCAGCTTCACGCCATCGACACGCGGACTGGTTACCTCGACGCCGTATTCGTTGACCGATGCTCCCGTTCGCCGGACTTGCTCGACCAGGCTCGTCAAAGGACACCCGAACGTCACGAGGTCGCTGAGCTGATGGCGCTTCAGCATTGCCTGGCTGGCGGAGAAGAACTGTTCGGCAGCGGGGTTCGCGTAGACGACGCGATCATCCTCAGCGAGCGCGAGAACGGCATGGGGAAGCGAAGCAAGCAGGAGATCATGCTGGACATGCCGCGGGCCGCTGCTCTGCTGGGGACGTTCGCGGGCCATGTCCATGCTCATGCGGCTTTCTCCATGGCCTGCTCGTAGAAGGCATCGAGACCGTCCAGCACGCGGTCTGGATTATCGTCCTGGCAGAGTCGGGCACGCCAGGATTTGGCGAGGCCCACCGCTATGCCGCTTTGTTCGAGATACCAGCCGATATGTTTGCGCGCGTTGCGCAGACCCAGCGCGGAGCCGTAGTAGCTGAGCATCCCGCGAATATGCGTGGCGGCTGTGTGTGCCTGCTCGCGAAGAACGGGAGCGCCAGGGTCATGTCCGATCCTAAGCGCGCTGGCGATGCGTCCCGGTAGCCATGGCGCGCCGTAGGCACCCCGTCCGATCATGACGCCATCCGCACCCGATGCTGATAGTGCGCCAACAGCATCGCTGACTGTCCGCACATCGCCATTGACGATCACCGGAACGGATACCGCGTCCTTGACCTTGCGCACGAATGCCCAATCGGCCGTTCCCTTGTAGAACTGGCACCGCGTGCGGCCGTGCACCGTGATCATCTGTACGCCGGCGTCCTCGGCCTGACGAGCGATCTCAGGCGCATTGAGCTGGGCGTGATCCCACCCCATGCGCATCTTCAGGGTCACGGGAACCCGCACGCTCTTCACGACGGCTTCGACCAGCGACAGCGCGTGGCAGGGATCGCGCATCAGAGCCGATCCGGACAGTTTACCTGTCACCTGCCGGGCCGGGCATCCCATGTTGATGTCGATGACGTGCGCGCCGAGGTCCTGCGCCACACGTGCGCCCTCCGCCATCCAATGGGCTTCGCGACCCGCAAGTTGTATGACGAAGGGGTCAATCCCATCGCCGACGGCCCTCCGGAGGACATCCGGCCTGGCACGGACCAGCTCATCGCTGGCAACCATTTCGGACACGACAAGCCCTGCCCCGAGCTCGTTCGCCTGCTGGCGGAACGGAAGATCCGTCACGCCCGACATCGGCGCAAGAAGAACGGGGTTCGCAAGTTGCAGCGGGCCGATGCACAATGAATTGCCGGTGCGTTGCACGAAGGGGTTGCCTGTAATTTGATCAATAATGTGAAGTGATCAACGGTTGGGCAGATTAGGCTACTGCTATGCTCTTCGCAAGTGCGAAATTGGGCAATGCCAAGTCCAAGTTGCCTCAGCCTTGCCATGTCAGTAAGCGTGGGCCGCATAATTCTGCGTCGGACTGCTGGAGGATTGGCTCAAGTGCGCATCGCTGCCGTAATTGTTGCCGGGGGACGAGGCACGCGTGCTGTATCGCCCGGTGATTTGCCCAAGCAGTATCGGCAATTGACCGGCCGCGCCGTCATCGCACGCACCGTTGACGCCTTCCTGCGGCATCCCTCGATCACTGTGGTCCAAGTCGTCATCGGATCAGACGATCGTCCGTTCTATGAGGCAGCCCTGCAGGGTGTGGGAGAACGTCTGCGTCCTCCAGTTGTCGGCGGCAGCACGCGGCAGGCATCGGTGTTTGCCGGACTGGCGGCATTGAAGGATGACGCCCCGGATCTGATCCTCATCCACGATGCAGCGCGGCCGCTTATCGGTCCGGACATCATCGGTCGGGTAATCGATGGCCTCGGCCGGCACGATAGCGTTATCGCCGCCATGCCCGTCAGTGACACGCTGAAGCGCGCCGCTGCCGACGGCGTGATTTCCGATACCGTATCGCGTGACGGTCTGTGGCGTGCCCAGACTCCCCAAGGCTTCCACTACGCCGCGATCTTTGCAGCACACACGGACGCCCAGCGCGATAGCACGCTCGATTTCACTGACGACGCCGCGATCGCAGAATGGGCTGGCCTGCGGGTCGCCGTCGTGGAAGGCAGCGCACGCAACATCAAGATCACTACGACGGAGGATTTCATTTTGGCAGAACGTCTGCTCAGCGACGGTTCGACGGTCGAGACGCGGAACGGCACCGGTTTCGATGTCCACCGTTTCCGCGACGGCGATCATGTTTGGTTGTGTGGCGTGCAGATCCCCCACACACAGGCGCTGGACGGACATTCGGACGCCGACGTTGGACTTCATGCCCTGACGGACGCCCTGCTGGGAGCGATTGCCGATGGCGATATCGGCCAGCATTTTCCGCCCAGCGATCCGAAATGGAAAGGCGCCGCCTCGCACC
>JAEYYQ010000028.1 GCA_023428365.1 Pseudomonadota bacterium
TATGGCGATGAGGTTTGAACGCAGTGACGCAACCCAAGCTCAAGATCCGTGAGCTGCGGAAAACGTATGGCCCTGTCGTGGCGTTGGGCAGCGCCAGCATCGAAATGCCGGAAGGCGAATTTCTGACCCTTCTCGGTCCGTCCGGGTCCGGCAAGACGACGATGCTCATGATGATCGCCGGATTGGTGCAGCCTGATTCCGGCGAAGTCTGGATCGATGGGAAGCTGGCGACGTACGCACCTCCCTATAAGCGCGATATCGGTGTGGTTTTCCAGAATTACGCACTGTTTCCGCATCTCACGGTTTTTGAGAACATTGCATTTCCGCTCCGTATGCGCGGGACGCCCGAGGCCGAAGTTCGGCGCGAGGTCAAGCGCGTGCTGGAGCTCATCCAGCTCGCGGACGTGGGCGGCAGACTTCCACGCGCGCTATCAGGTGGTCAGCAGCAGCGTATCGCTCTGGCGCGTTGCATCGTCTATCGGCCGTCGATCATTCTGATGGACGAGCCACTGGGCGCACTCGACAAGAAGCTGCGCGATCAGATGAAGCTTGAGATCAAACGGCTGCACGAGGAACTTGGCATCACGGTCGTCTATGTCACGCATGATCAGGAAGAAGCGATGATCATGTCTGATCGCATCTGCCTGATGAACAATGCGCGCATCGAGCAGATTGGAACGCCATCTGATCTCTATTTCAAGCCGAAGACGACGTTTGCGGCTGATTTCCTCGGAGAATCGAACTTGCTCGATGCTTCCGTCGGCGGGATCGACGGCGGGCATATCAATCTGGTGACGGCGGCGGGGACGACGCTAAAGGCCGCGCAGGACCCTGAGCGCAGTTTTCAGAAAGGGCAGGCAGTCAAAGTCATGGTGCGCCCGGAAATGATTTCCGTGCTCAACAATGGTGCTGCCGCGGAAAATGTCATCGAGGGCCGGGTGACCGATTCCATTCTGGTGGGAGGTGTCACGAAGTATTACGCGCGGCTGGCCGACGGTACTGAAGTGTCGGCCACTGATCTGACCCGCGGGCCTATGGCGCCGTTGGCGCGCGATAGCGTCATCCGATTTGGGTGGCCCAAGGAAAGCGCCGTTCTGTTGCCGCTCGGGGAGGATGCTGCGTGACGACAGGCGCTACAGACGCAGCGCAGGCTCCGGTGAACGAGGTAGCGATATATCGGCCGAAGCCGGCTTGGATACGCGCCTGGCCGATCTATCCAATCCTGCTGTTTTTGCTGGCGCTGTTCGTCTATCCAGTTTTCCAGCTGCTTTCGCTCAGTGTCGTGACACCGTCGGGCGGTCTGACGTTGGATCACTACGAGCGGCTGGCAAGCAGCCCGGTCTATATTCAGGTTTTGCGCAACACACTGCAAATCGCGGGTTGGACGACGCTGCTCTGTGTTATTGGCGGATACCCGGTGGCTTATCTTTTGGCCACTACTGAGCCGGGAACGCGCAATCGTCTTGTGCTGTGGGTGTTGCTGCCGTTCTGGACGAGCTTCCTGGTGCGGACATTCGCCTGGATCGTTCTGCTCGGGCGGCGCGGCGCCATCAACGAATTCCTGATGGATATCGGCCTCATCAACGCGCCGATCGAGTTTCTCTACAACATGACCGGCGTCATGGTTGGCATGGTGCATGCGATGATGCCGCTGGCGGTTCTCACCATGCTCTCCGTGATGGAGAACATCGACCGCAATTTGGTGCCGGCAGCCGCGACGCTCGGTGCGCGTGGTGGACAGACGTTTTGGCGGATTTATTTCCCACTATCGCTGCCCGGTGTGGCGGCGGCCGGGCTCTTGGTTTTCATTACTTCGCTGGGTTTCTTCATCACTCCGGCCCTGTTGGGAAGCCCGCGCCAGACGATGATCACGCAGGTCATCATCCAGCAAGTCGAGGAGATGCTGAACTATCCGTTCGCCGGCGCCATCGCGATGCTGCTGCTCGTGACGGCACTGCTGGTCTTTTATCTCTACGATCGCGCCCTGGGCATGTCGACGCTCGCCGGTTCGGCGACGGCTGGACAGCGTGACTCAGGCGAACAGGGGATCATCGGCAAGGTGTTCTCGTGGATTGGTTCCCTGATCATCGGGGTACTCGCGAAAATCTCCGATGGCGTCGCGATCGTGTGGGAGAAAATTTTTGGTGGGCGTGCTGACCGGCCACCAGTGGCCTCCGGTCGTCTCGGACTGCGGGTTGCCGTTTTCATGCTGCTGCTCTTCCTCGCCGGACCGAGCTTCTTCATCATTCCGGTGTCGTTCACGACCGAAGGCTTCATCGAGTGGCCGCCGGTGTTCTTTTCTATGAAATGGTACGCCGCGATCCTGGATCATCCGCAATGGATTCCCGCGATCACGCGTTCCCTGGTCGTCGGACTGTTCGCGTCGCTTCTGGCGATGGCCATTGGCGTGCCGGCAGCGTTCTTCCTCGCGCGGCAACGCTTCTTTGCCAAGACGGCGGCGCTGGCGTTTATCCTGTCGCCGCTGATCCTGCCACGCATCGTGATCGCGGTCGCGCTATTCTACTTCTATGCGGGCCTCGGGCTGATCGGAACCAACCTCGGTCTGATCCTCGGACACACCGTGTTGGCGGTTCCTTATGTTGTCATCACCGTGATGGCGGTTCTGAAGAATTACGATCAGCGGCTTGATCACGCGGCAGCCAGTCTCGGTGCTTCGCCACCGCGCGTGCTGTGGCACATCACGATACCGCTAATCCGTTCGGGATTGATTGCAGCGTTTCTGTTTGCGTTCGTGACGAGCTTCGACGAGCTGACGATTGCGCTGTTCATATCGAGCGGTCTCGCCACGACGTTGCCGAAGCAGATGTGGGACGATGCGATCCTGAAGGTGTCGCCGACGCTGGCTGCGGTGTCGACGCTGCTCCTGCTTTTCGTCACCATCGTCATCCTGTTGGCTGAGTACATGCAGCGACGGTCGGCTGCCAAGGGCTGAGCAAAGCGATGCGCAACGTAGCTGTTGTCGGCGCCGGAATTGTCGGCATGTGTACTGCGGCTTACCTGCAGCGCATGGGGGCTCAGGTCACAGTATTCGATCCGGTCGAGCCGGGCCGGAGCTGTTCCTACGGCAACGCGGGGGGACTCAGCCCCGGCTCGTGCATCCCGGTTGCGTATCCGGGCGTGATCAAGCAGGTGCCGGGATGGCTGCTCGATCCGATGGCACCGCTGGTGCTGAACTGGGGCTATCTGCCGAAGGCCATTCCCTGGCTGTTGCGCTTCATCAAGGCCAGCGGTCCGGAGCAATTCCAGCGCAGCGCTGCAGCGCTCAGTGCGATTATGCGGCCGGTGTTTGACAGCTATCAGCCGCTTCTGGCTGACGCGAAAGCTGAGCATCTCGTGCGTCGCCTCGGTCAGCTCTACGTGTACGAGACGGAAGCCGCGTTCAAGGGTGACACGCTGGGCTGGGAGACGCGGCGCAAGCATGGTGCGCCGTTCGAGGTGCTGTCGGCGGAGGAGTTGCGCCAGTCGGAGCCGGATCTGGCGCCGATTTTTGCGCGCGGCGTCTTTCTGCCGGAGCATGGCTACTGCATCAATCCGCTAGGCCTCGTGGAAGCCATAACCACGACCGTATTGCGCAATGGGGGGAAGGTCATCTCCGAGCGCGTCGTCAACATCGATATGGATGGAGGCGGCATGAAGGCGCTCGTTACTCCGTCGGGCCGGCATCATGTCGACGCCGTTGTCATTGCTGCGGGGGCCTGGTCGCATCAGCTCGCGCGCCGGCTCGGGCATAAGGTTCCGCTCGAAACGCAGCGCGGCTATCACGCGATGCTGGCGGAACCGAGTATCGTGCCGCGCACGACAATCATGTGGGCCGAAAAGAAGTTCATGGCCACGCCAATGGAGAACGGCTTACGCTTCGCTGGCACGGTGGAGCTCGCTGGCCTCGAAGCGCCGCCGGATTATCGCCGCGCCGATGTTTTGCTCAAGTTCGGAAAGCAGATGTTCCCGGGACTGGAGGGTGGTGAGGTCAGCCGGTGGATGGGGCATCGTCCATGTCTGCCGGATTCGCTGCCCGTGATTGGCCGTTCGCCGAAAGTGCGCAATGCGTATTTTGCCTTCGGCCACGGCCACCTCGGATTATCATGTGCCTCGACGACAGGGCGGCTTGTCGCTGAACTCGTGACCGGCGCCGCACCGAGCATCGATCTCACTCCCTATCGCATCGACAGGTTCTAACGTGATCAATACTGACGACGGTTTCGTATCCCTTCTGATGCGATGCGCGCGTGACGAGCCGGAGCGCATCTTTGCGCGTCATAAGGTCGAGAATCTTACCTGTCGCGCGCTTGATGATAGGTCGACGATGCTGGCGCATTGGCTTCGCAGCCAGGGTGTCGAGCCCGGTTCGCGCGTGCTCGTCATGATGCGAAACTCACCGCTTACGATCGCGCTGCTGTTCGCGATCGGCAAGGCCGGTGCGGTGTGGGTGCCCGTCAACGTGCAGAGCCGCGGAGACAATCTGCGCTACATTATCGAACACGCGGGACCGACTGTTGTTGTTGTCGATCACGATCTGGTGGCGACGCTGACAGAAGACGTACCGGCGCTTGACCCCGCGCGGCTGCGCGTTGTTGGCGGAGCCCTTGGGGAACAATCGCTGGAAGCCGCTTTGGTCGGTTCCGATCCGGTGGCGGCGTTCGATCGCGAGCTGCCCGATGCCGACGCGCCGTACGCCATCATGTATACCTCCGGCACGACGGGGCGTCCGAAGGGCGTCATCGTCTCGCACCGTATGCTGAGGCTGTCCGGAGAGGCCATCGCGCTGGTTTCGGCCATCGAGGATGGCGGCGTCTTCCATATGTGGGAGCCACTCTTCCATATCGGCGGTGCGCAGATGATCATTCTACCGCTGATCCGCCGCGTGCATCTGGCGATGGTCGACCGGTTCAGCGCCAGTAACTTCTGGCACGAGATCAAGGACAGCGGCGCGACACACATTCATTTTCTCGGCGGCCTGCTGCAAATTCTGCTTAAGCAGCCGCCCAGCCCGCTTGATCGTACGCATGGCGCGCGCATTGCTTTTGGCGGCGGCTGCCCACGCGATATCTGGCGCGAGTTTGAGGAACGCTTCGGCATCCAGATCCGCGAGTGCTACGGGATGACCGAGTGTTCGAGCGTGACCACTTACAATAGCACTGGAGTGCTCGGGTCTGTCGGCGTGGAGTTGCCGTGGTTCGAGGTCGATCTGCTCGACGATGCTGGCCGGCCGGTTCCGCGTGGTGAACGCGGCGAGATCGTTGTTCGCGCGAAGCTGCCTGGCGCAATCACCAAAGGCTATTTCAATAATCCCGAAGCGACGGCGCGCGCGATCAAGCCGGACGGTTTCCATACCGGTGACATCGGCACTCAGGACGCCAACGGCAATTTCTTCTTCCACGGCCGTATGACCGACAACGTGCGTGTGAAAGGCGAAAACGTGTCGGCGTTCGAAGTCGAGCATGTCGCCGTTCAGCATCCGGCTGTCGAGGACTGTGCGATGATCGGCGTCGCCTCGGATGTCGGCGAGCAGGATATCAAGCTGTTCGTCAAGGCGAAGACGGGCGAAACAGTGGCGCCAGCGGAGCTGTCGGCGTGGCTTGGCAAGCGCCTCGCACCCTATCAGAACCCGCGCTACATCGTGGTAATCGACGAGTTCGAGCGCACGCCCAGCCAGCGCATCATGAAGCATCGCCTGACCGCCCGCATCGAGCAGGCGTGGGACAGGTTCAAGCCGTCTTGAAGTCGTCCGGTTCGAGCAGCCTGGAGGCGATATAGCCGAACAGGATCCCCCAGAACGGGGCGCCGATGCTGAAGATCGACATGCCGGTCACGGTAATGAGGAACGTGATCAGTGTGCCGAACCCGTAGCGACCCTGGAATGCGATTGTGAACGCGGTCTGCAGAACCTTCAGCATGGCCAGTCCGGCCAACGTCGCGATGAACACCGCCGGAGCGGCGAGCAGCAGGCGCGTGAACATCGGTGCGAATAGGCCGAACGCAAGCGCCAGTAGCCCGACGATGATCGCGCTGGTGTATTGAGTTTCAGGCTTGCCGCTTCCCGAGAGGATCGCCGTGACGGGGCCGGTGAGGCAGGTGGAAGCCGTGCCGACAAATGCCGAGATGAGCGAACCGACGCCGCATGCCGCGGCGATGCTGTTGACCGGCGGTCGATGACCCGTTGCGGTCAGCACGGCGATACCCTGGCCGTTCTGGACCACCAGCACCGTGATCGCGAGAGGCACGACCAGCTCCGCAATCGCTTGCCAGGAGAATATCGGCGTGACGAGATGAGGGGCCGCGAACATCGCACCCTCGCTGGCGACAGGGGTGAATGTTTCCGTCCAGAGCACGGCAGCGACGCCGACGAGAAGGGCGCCGATCAGTGGTGGCACGGTGGCGGCAATCTTTGGCATCCGCATCAAAACGAGAAACGCGAGCGTCATCGGCAGAGCGATCCGAAGATCGACCGCAAAGGCGCGGACCCAATCGAGTCCGAACTGCAGGAACACGCCAGCGACCATCCCCATCACGATCGGCATGGGGATGGCTTCCATGCTGCGTCGGACGAAACCGCTGAGCGCGAGCGCCAGCATCAGGGCGCCGGTCACGACGAACGCGCCGACCACCTCGGGGAACGTCAGATGGGTGAGGGCAGGGCCAACGAGAACGGTGCCGGGAATGGTCCAAAAGAAGACCAGCGGCTGCCGGTAGACGAGACTGATCGCGATGCTGAGCAGGCCATTGATGAAAAAGGCGCCGAACACCCACGATGCGATTTGCTGTTCGGCAAGGCCGCCCTTGGTGCCGACAGCCAGGATGACGGCGAGCGGTCCGGATGCCGCGAAGACGAACCCCACCACGGCATTGGCGAGGCTCGTTCGCGAAAGATCGGCGCGCAGATGACTGAGGCCGGCAATCGGCTGTTCCGGCCGTTCGAGATACATGGTGGTGACTACTTAGGCGGTTTCCAGCAGCCGCGCCCTGAGTTTCTCCATGGCCGCGAACACGGCATCGAGATCCCGGACGTGGAAGCCTTTGGCGATGTCGGGGCTGACGGCGTTTAGCACGTCGTACAGGGCGCCTGTATGGCGGACCTTGCCGTCCGGATCAACCACCATGCCGCTTTTCTCTTCGAAGGCCGCGTTCCATGCGATGGCTTGTTCCCGGCTGAGGCCGGCCGGCAGATTGAGGTCGAGCTTGCCGGCGCGCAATGCCACCGGGTAACCACCAGGAAGACCATTGGGTCCCGGCACGTGAGCGAGGCAATCGCGGCCTTTGGCCAGTGCAACCATGAGCGGCACGCCGTTCGCGCCGGAGATGTCGATGACCGGTTCGGGGGTCAGTTTGACGTCGGCAAACTTGGCGTAGACGTCAGCAACTTCCTGGTTGTCGATCCAGACGCGCGGCACCGGGCCATTGCGTTCGCTGGCCGGACGGCGGAACGGCGTGATGCACTGATAGTGCGCGAGCACCTTCAGCGGTCCGGATTTACGAATACCGAGCTTGCCCATGAATGTGGTGGCGAGGATTGCCACGTTGCCGACGCCGCAGGTGATCGGCAGGCCGCGTGCGGCAATGAACGAGTTCACCACATCGGCATAGCCGCAGTTGATGTAGTGGGCGGACGAACCGATCTGCTTCAGGGCCTCTGCAACGCGCACTGACAGGAGCGCATTGAAGACAGCGGTTGCGCCGAGGCCGCCTTCCGCGACAAGACGGGTCCAGGCATTGCCCTGTGCCGCGATGACGGCGGAGGTCTGCGCGGACGCGCCCTGCACGACGAGCTTCGGTTGCAGCTCGGAAAGGATTTCAGCAGCTGCGGCAACGTCGACGAGGTCGGCCTTTCGCGCGATGACCGTGACCGGCCGCTCGAAGATCGCGGCGCGGGCATTGGCGGCGGTCTTCAGCCAATCGACCCTGGCCGCATTGCGTCCTGCTATCGCCACCGTTACGGGTTCGGAGGCCGTTGCGGCGATATCGAACAGAATGCGTGCAGAGAAGCTTCCTGTACCGAACAGGACGATATCGGCGGTTTCGGTCATGTCGTTGCTCCCGGAGTAGAGGATAGGCTCGCGTCGAATTCTTCTTTCAATCGCCACGATGCGGTTGAGGTGCCCTCGGCAAACCGCGTTATGGCGAATGCATCGAGCGGTGTCGGCGTGGCGCCATCTATGATCAATTCGCTGAGTACCTGGCCGACGCCGGGGCCGAGCTGAAAGCCATGCCCGCAGAAGCCGAACGCATGAATGAGGCGATCCGTGGTCGCGCTGGGGCCGAGGACCGGGAGCATATCCATGATGTAACCCTCGATGCCGGACCAGACGCGGATGACCTGGGTATTGACCAGCGCGGGTACGACCTCAACCAGCCGCGCGATGGTTGCCAGCGTCTTGGCGGGGGGCACCGGCGCGCGGTTGGCGACGGGATCGGACGGCCCTCGCGGATAGCCTGAAACGATGACGTTTCCGCGCGGGATCTGGCGGCAGATGACGACGCCATCGACCAACTGCACCGACGGCACCATGAAATAAGGCAGAGGCTCGGTCACGAACTGAGGCGGCCCGGCAGCGAACATCGGGGCCGTTTCACCGAAGATCTTGGCGATGTCGAGTGCCCATGCCCCAGCTGCATTGACCAGGAA
>JAEYYQ010000031.1 GCA_023428365.1 Pseudomonadota bacterium
GGATAGGACTTTCCGCAACGCCCGGGGTGCCTCCTCAATCGAGGTAACGATCGAGCCCGTAATCCCGTCATCGATGACTTCGGGGACGGATCCGTTTTCGAACGCGAGAATTGGCGTTCCACACGCCATGGCCTCGATCATGACAAGGCCGAAGGGCTCAGGCCAGTTGATGGGAAACAGGAGTGCGCTTGCCTCGCCTAGAAAACGGGCCTTGCCGATATCGTCAATTTCCCCAATGAATTCGATGCCGGGCTGGTCCAGCATGGGCTTGATGTACTCCTCGAAATACTCCCTATCCACCCGGTCGATCTTGGCAGCGATCTTGAGCGGCAAACCGCTTGCACGCGCAATTTCGATCGCGCGATCGACGCCCTTTTCCGGCGCAATACGTCCGAGGAAAGCAAGATAGCCACCACGCGGATTGTACGTCGGTTCCAGCAACGTGCTCGGCAGTCCGTGGTGGATCGTCGCAGCAAAGTTGCAGCCCGGTATAGGCTGCCGCTGTGCGTTCGATATCGAGACCAGCGGCATCTCTGGGAATGCCTCATACAAATACTTCAGGTCTGCGAGATCTTGCCGGCCATGCAAGGTTGTAATGGTGCGATTGGCCATGTGGCGGAAGAGCGGAAAATGAAACTGATCGATATGGAAATGAAGGATATCGAATTCCTTTTCCATTTCGCGAACGCGATCCAGCATGATCATGTAGTAGGGAATTGGATCCTTAACCGCTGCGTTGAGTCGCAATGCCTTTTCGGCACACGGAATTAGCTCAGCATCGGTCATGGAATCGGCGCTGGCGAACAGGGTCACGTCGTGTCCCTGGGCAACCAGCGCTTCAGTAAGATACGACACGACGCGTTCTGTTCCGCCATAAAGACGGGGAGGAACGCTTTCGATGAGGGGAGCGATCTGTGCGATTTTCATGGTGCATCCCAGACAAAGCCTGATGCGATGACGCTCAACCTAGCAAGAAGGTTTCAGTCCGCGACGCTTTGGCAATGTGAGGTTGCAGATATCGGTCGCTGATCGGGCGTGGCGTGCGCTTGTGTTTCGCAGCTGCAGCTTTGGGCACCCAATCCGCAAAAACATCGAGAAAATGTAGAGATCTCTATGAGCAATTCTGCGTTTAGACGAGGAACGGCCAGTATCATTTGCGCGGCTGGAGGATTCGTATATGCCCGATCTCGATCAGCTCTGCATCAATACTATTCGTACGCTCGCCATCGATGCCATCCAGAAGGCAAACTCCGGCCATCCGGGTACACCGATGGGCATGGCGCCCACCGCCTATACGCTTTGGCAAAAGCAACTGCGTTTTGATCCATCCGACCCGATCTGGCCCGATCGCGACCGCTTTGTGCTTTCCGTCGGCCACGCATCGATGCTGCTGTATGCGCTGTTGCATCTAACGGGGGTGCGGGCGGTTGATGCTGAATACGAGACTTTGGGCAGACCGTCGGTGTCGCTGGATGACATCAAGCATTTTCGCCAGCTTGGCAGCAAATGCCCGGGGCACCCCGAATATCATCTGACGTCCGGCGTGGAGGCCACGACAGGACCGCTGGGGCAGGGCGTCGCGATGAGTGTAGGAATGGCGATCGCCCGTGAATGGCAAGCCCAGTATTTCAATCGGCCAGGCTTTCCGATCTTTGATTACAACGTTTACGCCCTCTGTGGCGATGGCTGCATGATGGAGGGAATTTCCAGTGAGGCGGCTTCACTGGCAGGCCACCTGAAGCTGGAGCATTTGTGCTGGATCTACGACAGCAATCGCATCACCATCGAAGGTTCGACCGAACTCGCATTTACCGAGGACGTTGCTGCGCGATTTCTAGCGTACGGCTGGTCCGTTCAACGGATCCGCGACGCCAACAATACAGCAGAGATCGCAGAGGCGCTTGCCCGGTTCCGTGAAACCAAGGGGCAGCCGACGTTCATTCTTGTCGAAAGTCATATCGGTTATGGGTCGCCGAACAAGCAGGACACCTCCGCGGCTCACGGCGAGCCCCTCGGCGCCGATGAAGTCAAATTAGTCAAGAAGGCCTATGGCTGGCCGGAAGACTCGCAATTTCTCGTGCCCGATGGCGTCTATGAGCATTTCCAGCAGGGCATTGGTGCCCGTGGAGCGGAACTGCGTGCTGACTGGCAGGCAATGCTTGGCCGCTATCGTCAAGACCATCCGGAACTCGCCGAGGCGCTCGAGCAAATGCAACGCCGGGAATTGCCGGATGACTGGGACGCGAAAATTCCTAAGTTTCCCGCCGATGCAAAGGGGCTCGCCAGTCGCGATAGTTCGGCGAAAGTCGAAAATGCAATCGCGGCAAATCTTCCATGGTTGATTGGAGGCTCGGCCGATCTGGCCCCGTCGACGAAAACACGACTGACCGCTGAAGGGAGCGGTGATTTTCAGGAGGAGAACTACGCTGCTCGTAATTTCCATTTTGGTGTTCGTGAACACGCCATGGGCGCTATATGCAACGGAATGGCGCTCTCAAAAATTCGCGCGTTTGGCTCCGGATTTTTGATCTTTTCGGATTACATGCGCGCTGCGATCCGCTTGTCGGCGATCATGGAAGTACCGGTCATCTATATCTTTACGCATGACTCGATTGGCGTAGGTGAGGATGGCCCAACCCATCAACCCGTCGAGCAGCTTGCGTCGCTGCGTGCGATCCCGGGGCTGCTTACGCTGCGCCCCTGCGATGCGAATGAGGTCGCGGAAGCTTGGCGCGTCATCATCGCCCTCAAACATCAGCCTGCCTGCCTCGTGCTCTCCCGGCAGGCATTGCCTACGCTCGATCGCAATCACTTCGCGTCGGCAAGCGGGCTAGCGCGCGGAGCCTATGTGCTGTCCGACCCGCCAAGGGGAAAGCCGGATGTCATCCTGATTGGAACGGGAAGCGAGGTCAGTCTTTGTGTCGACGCGGCCGAGGAATTGGCGGCTGAGGGCATCAAGGCGCGCGTCGTATCGATCCCCAGTTGGGAGCTATTCGAACTGCAGGACACCACTTACCGCAACGCGATTTTTCCACCCGACATCACGGCGCGCGTTTCCGTTGAGCAGGCGGCGACCATCGGTTGGGAGCGCTACGTCGGCATGACGGGAGCAAAGATCGGGATGCACACCTTCGGAGCTTCCGCACCGCTCAAAGCGTTGCTGACAAAATTCGGCTTTACACCGGATCGCGTTGCGCAAGCGGCCCGGGAGCAGGTTGAAATGGCGCAGGCGCAGGCCGTCGAGAAAGCAACCTGAGCCGTGTGCAATCGGCATCGTCGCAGGCGCCGAACTTTTCGGCGCGTTATCGGTTGCGCTGTGGGGTATGATATCCGGGGCTGGGTTGGAGTTTCAGGATGGTCGCGACCACGTTAACGAAACCGGTGCAGGCAACCGATACACGATCGCCCGACGATCGCCGCACCCAGCCAGCGACCATCGTGTTGTTCGGAGCTGCGGGGGATTTAACGAAGCGCCTGGTCGTTCCGGCTTTGTACAACCTCGTCCGTGGCGGACGGCTTGCTGACGGTTTCTCCATGATCGGCGTCGATCACAACGATCTGACGACCGAGGCTTGGCGTAACAATCTCGGCCAGATGATGCAGTCGTTCGTCGTGGGCGGCAGCGGCGAGTTTCATGCCAACCATCTCGATGAGGCGGCGTGGAATTGGTTGATGAGCCGCATGACATTCATGCGCGGCGACTTCAATGATCCCGAAACCTACAACCGGCTGACGACGATGCTGGGAGAGGACGTTGGCGGAAGACGCAGGAGCCAGAATGTTCTGTTTTATCTCGCCGTCTCCGAGCGATTCTTCGCACCTGTCATCGAGCAGATCGGACGGGCGGGTCTTGCAAAGCAGACCGAAAACGCGTGGCGTCGGGTTATCGTTGAGAAGCCGTTCGGCCGGGATTTGACCTCCGCGAAAGCGCTGAATGCGCAAATACTCAAAGTTTTGACCGAAGACCAGATCTATCGGATCGATCATTTTCTCGGCAAAGAGACGGTTCAGAACATTCTCGTCATGCGGTTTGCCAACGGCATCTTCGAGCCGATGTGGAATCGCATGCATATCGATCACGTGCAGATTACGGCGGCGGAAACTGTGGGTGTCGAAACCCGCGGCCGGTTCTACGAGAACACCGGCGCTCTGCGCGATATGGTTCCAAACCACTTGTTCCAGCTCCTTGCCATGATTGCGATGGAGCCTCCCGTTGCGTTCAATGCAAATGCCGTGCGGGCTAAGAAGACCGAGCTGTTCTGCGCAATCCGTCCCATTCCTCCCGATGATGCCGTCCGCGGTCAGTATGGAGCCGGCACTGTTCTCGGGAGATCGGTGAGTGATTATCGTCATGAGCCGAACGTTGCTCCGGATTCGACGATGGAGACCTATGTCGCCCTCAAGCTCGGGATCGAGAATTGGCGTTGGGCGGGAGTTCCGTTCTATTTGCGAACAGGCAAGTATCTGTCGGCGCGCACTACGGAAATCACCATCCAGTTTCGCCAAGCGCCATACGCCCTGTTTCGCGAAACGCCGATTGATCGCTTGCCGCCGAACCTGCTGACACTGCGTATCCAGCCGGATGAAGGATTGTCCGTCAGCTTCAATGCCAAACGGCCAGGCCCCGACATTGAAATCAAAGGGGTGGCCATGGATTTCTCCTATAGTGACTACTTCGAACCCCTGTCCGCTGTTGGCTATGAGACATTGATCTACGATTGCCTGCTGGGCGACGCGATGTTGTTCCAGCGTGCCGATACGGTGGAGGCGGCGTGGCGCGCGGTGCAGCCGGTGCTCGATGCATGGAGTTCGGAAAAGCCGACAGATTTTCCGAACTATGCTGCGGGGACGGCTGGTCCTGACGCAGCCAACAAATTGCTTGCGCGCGATGGTCGGGCGTGGCGGCCGATTGGCGGCGGACCGCAAAAGCGGGAACGCGGATGACGAGCCGGAATAAGATTTCTCTGCTTCTTGCCGACGTCGACGGCACCCTGGTCACGCGCGACAAAATTCTGACGGAGCGGGCACAGCTTGCTGTCCGGCGCATGCGCGAAGCGGGTGTGAAATTCGCTATCACCAGTGGACGCCCGCCGAAGGGTATGACGATGCTGATCGCTCCGCTGGCCATTGATACACCTATTGCAGGTTTCAACGGCGGGCTATTCGTGCGACCAGATCTGTCCATCATTGATGAGCGCAAGCTTCCTCGTGATACCGCCGTGCAGACGATCGATCTGATTGTCGGGCAAGGCCTCGACGTCTGGGTGTATTCCGGGAATT
>JAEYYQ010000063.1 GCA_023428365.1 Pseudomonadota bacterium
TTCCCCTCGACGGACCCGCAGTTGGATGAACTTGCCTCGAGAGGATCAAAATGTCAGAGCCGTTAACTCATTCGGCGCCCCGAATTGGGACGCGTTCGTTTCAATCCGTGAGCCGCTACGCCAGATCGCTCGCGATTCTGGGCGTCACCGGCGCCGCATTGGCCTGCGCGCCGGTGTATGCCAACGAAGTCTCCCTCACGCCCGCACCGACAGCGACCGCCGATGCGCAAACCTGCTCGGGCACCGTTTGGTGGAGCGAACTGCTTGCTCCCGAGACCGAGAAGCTGACCGACTTCTATGCAAAAGTCATGGACTGGAAGGTCAAGCTCGTCGACGCTGAAGATCAATCGGAAAAGCCCAGCTCGCCTGAGAATAGCTACTCGGTGTTCATGAACGGCGACGATGAAATCGCCGGCCTGATGAAAGCCAATCATCCGGCTGCGGCACATTCGGGGCTGGGCTGGTTCACGTACATGCAGGTGGCTGACGTCGACGCGACGGCCAAGAAGGTTGTCGAAAACGGCGGCTCGATCCTGCGTGAACCGATCGAAACCGACAATGGCGACTATATCGCCGTCGTTCGAGACCCCATGGGCAACGTGTTCGGAATCGTAACACCAGCCGACAAGGATTGCTGATCGTCATCGCCGCTGCGAGCGAACGATCAGGAGGAAACATGAAAGCCTATATCGCGAGAGACGAGAGCGGCGCCGTGACGAGCGGCTGGCTCCTGCGTAACGGAACCGAGATCCATCCGACGCTGTGGCGCCTACGGCGCACACAGATCGAAGAAGTCATCGCACAGGAGGCGAGCGTTGAAACAATGCTCTGCAACGCCTCCCGCAAGGAAGCGCAACCCCGTCGATAACGTCTCCATGCAGACGGGTTTGCAAAGCAAGAAAGCCGCAGCGTTCGCTGCGGCTTTCTGCATTTTCAAAATAGGGGCTCGAGCTTACTTCAGCGGGGCGCGGTTTTCGCCGAATGCCGTGCGCAGCTCAACCGTCGCATAACCACCCTCGGCGCCGAACTCACCGGCAATGCCCTCGTTTGCGAACTGGTAGCCCGCCGATCCGATGAGCGTGCTGTAGGTGGTGCCGAACGGGATATCGACCTTCAAGAACCCGCCAACCCGCTGTGCATCGCCAGAGTCATCACCCAGCGCCCAGACTTCGGGGCCGAACGTGAAGCGACCGAAGTCGTAGCCCAACCGACCGAGGGCGTAGTAGCTCTCGAACGCCGTCGAGTAGGTGCCTTCCAATGCGAAGTAGATCGGACGATTGTCGTTGCCGTTGGTTTCGATGCTGGCGCCGACCTTGAAGCCCCACTCGTTGTCGGTAGCGCGACCACCTATGCCAAGCACTTCCCCGTCAGGGAAGAAGATCGCGGTCGCCTTGCGCTTCTGGTACTCGCCACCAAACATGACAGCAATATCCAGACCGCCACGCACCCACATGTAGCCGAGCATGAGATCGCCGGTCCAATAGTCGCCGTCGACTCTCAGCCTACCTGGCACTGGAGGATCCTCGTCCAAAAAGCCTCGTGTGCTATCCTCGTAGCTGCCGTACGAACCGTAAATCCGGCCGAAGAAGCCATCGCGGTTAAAGTCGCGATTGAAGGAGAAGTAAGCGCCCGTATAGCTCTCCCAGGCGCCATTCGTGATCTCACCGCCAGAAACGGTCACGACCGAGTAGACGACGTCGCCATTGGAGTCGACGTACGGAGTATAGTCTCCCTTGGATCCACCCAGGTCAGCGGCCTGAGCAGGCATGGAAAGCGCGGCGCCAACGCCGAGCGTGGCAGCGAGTGCCAGTGCAAATTTCAGTTTCGGCATAGCCATTGCGGCCTCCCCATTAGCCGGTAAATCCGTGCGGTCTTATCTCCCTCATTAGCTGAGTCGCGCCTTAACGAGACGTAGACGAGTGCGCCTATTTGGGTGGGTGTGATGGAACCGCAACAGATTTGGCGCCCAAATCGGTGAGTTCCGCATGATCCCGAGTTTTTTTGCTGTGAGTTGGCTGCACATCAACGCACGCCAACCCTTGCGAGCGGGTGGACTCACCGCGAAATGCGCAGAGTGATTCGGCAGATTAGGAGATCAAAAGCCACGATGAAGCGTGGCTCGCAGATGTCAGTTCCCAGCCATCTCACGTTGAGGTGCAGCAGGGGCCTTAAGGGTCTTGAGCGCTGCGAGCGCCAACGGGCTCAGGCCAGCGCCGCCCTCCGCGACGTGCGCCAGGATCTGTCGGCGCATACGGGGATCCCAGAACTGCTCGATGTGGCTCGCGACCTGCGGCAGGCCACGCTCCGTACCTTGCGCCTCAAAGAACTTGGCGATCTGGTTCGCCATCATCACCAGCTTCTCATGCTGCATGGCCGACTTTGCCTTTATCCGATGAAGCTGAGTGCGTCAGCCCTTGAATGCGATGTGCGTGAGTGAAGACCTCGAAGCTGTCCGTCCGCGCGACCGCAACCAGGGTAATTCCTGCTGCCTCTGCCGTCTTCAATGCCAATGCCGTCGGCGCGGAGACGGCGACGATGATCGGCGCGCCCAAAACGGCAACCTTATGCACCATCTCGACCGAGACGCGGCTCGTCAGCAAAACGACGCCGCTGGTCACGTCCACTTCAGAACGCCGGAGACGGCCGATCAACTTGTCGAGCGCATTATGGCGACCAACGTCTTCGGCCACCGCGACCAAGCCGTCCTGCTTGTTCCAGAAACCTACCCCGTGGACGGCATGAGTTTCCTGATTGAGCAGTTGAGCGGGCGCAAGCGCAGCCATCGCGGACGCAACATCCTTCGCCGTGACGGTTGTCGGCGCAGTCACGGACGGGTGCTCCGGCAACGCCGCTTCCAGGCTCTCGACGCCACACAGCCCACACCCCGTAGGCCCGGCAATCCGCCGCCGACGATCAACGAGATCACGGGCGCGGTGCTCCGCCAGCCACATCCGCAGTTCGATGCCGCTGTCTTGCTCGATGACCTCGATGCTTTCGATCTCTTCCGGCCGTGAGATCACTCCTTCCGTCAGGCTGAAGCCGACCGCGAAGTCTTCCAGATCCGACGGCGAAGCCATCATCACAGCATAGGTCGAACCGCCGTAGACCAGCGCAACCGGTACCTCCTGGGGAACCCGCCGCTCACGCTGCGACGTCTCTCCTTGCGGAGAGACCTTCACGCAACGGACTGAGACAGAAGGCTCCGTCATTCTGCTAATCCGCAGCTTCCGCGATCACGATGCGACGGCTGGCGCGCGAAAATTCCTCATACTCTTCCTGAGAAAGCGTCGGCCCATTCGATGGGCTGACCTGCACCGCCGTCACCTTATATTCAGGGCAGTTCGTCGCCCAATCCGAATAGTCGGTAGTGACGAGATTGGCCTGCGTCAGCGGATGGTGGAAGGTCGTATAGACGACACCCGCCGCAACACGGTCGGTGATCTCCGCCCGCAGCGCGGTCTCGCCAGCACGGCTGGCAATCCGAACCCAGTCGCCGTCCTTGATGCCACGCTGCTCCGCATCGTGCGGGTTGATCTCGAGGCGATCTTCAGCATGCCACACGACGTTCTCGGTGCGGCGCGTCTGGGCACCGACGTTGTACTGCGAAAGAATGCGCCCGGTGGTGAGAAGAAGCGGGTAACGCGGTCCCGTCCGCTCGTCCGTGGGCACGTACTCTGTGACCATGAACTTGCCCTTGCCGCGGGCAAACCCGTTGATGTGCATCACTGGCGAACCCAGTGGATTGGCCTCGTTGCACGGCCACTGGACGGAGCCCATCTCCTCGATCTTGGCGAAGCTCACGCCTGCGAAGGAGGGTGTCAGCTTGGCGATCTCATCCATGACCTGACTGGGATGCGTGTAGTTCCAGTCGAGCCCGATGGCCTGGGCGATCAGCTGCGTGATCTCCCAGTCGGCCAGCCCGCCGTTGCGCGGCGTCATCACCTTGCGCACGAGCTGGATGCGCCGCTCCGCGTTGGTGAACGTGCCGTCCTTTTCCAGGAACGTCGAACCCGGCAGGAACACGTGCGCGTAGTTGGCCGTCTCGTTGAGGAAGAGATCGTGGACAACCACGCACTCCATCGCGCCAAGTCCCGCCGACACGTGATGCATGTCAGGGTCGGACTGCAGGATGTCCTCGCCCTGAATGTAGATGGCCTTGAACGATCCCTCGACGGCGGCATCCAGCATGTTCGGGATGCGCAGCCCCGGCTCCGGGTTGATCGGACGTCCCCACAGCGCCTCGAACATCGCACGTGTCGCCTCGTCGGAGACGTGGCGATAGCCCGACAGTTCGTGCGGGAATGATCCCATATCGCACGAGCCCTGCACGTTATTCTGGCCACGCAGCGGGTTCACACCGACACCCGGACGTCCGAGGTTGCCGGTGGCCATGGCAAGGTTGGCGATCGCCATCACCGTGGTCGAGCCCTGACTGTGCTCGGTAACGCCGAGGCCGTAGTAGATGGCCGCGTTGCCGCCGGTCGCATACAGCCGCGCCGCCGCACGAATCTCAGCCGGATCGACGCCGGTATACTGTTCGACGGCTTCCGGCGAATTGCGCGGTTCCGCGACGAACGCCGCCCATTCCGCGAAATCGTCCATCTCGCAGCGCTCGCGCACGAACGTCTCGTTGACAAGACCTTCGGTGACGATCACGTGCGCAATCGCTGTCAGCACCGCAACGTTGGTGCCTGGCTTCAACGGCAAATGATGCACGGCCTTGATATGCGGCGACTTCACCAGATCGATCCGGCGCGGATCAATGACGATCAGCTTCGCGCCCTGGCGCAGCCGCTTCTTCATACGGCTGGCGAACACCGGATGCCCGTCCGTCGGATTCGCGCCGATGAGCAGCATGACATCGGCCTGCTCGACCGAGTCGAAGTCCTGCGTTCCGGCAGACGTACCGAAGGTCGTCTTCAGACCATACCCGGTCGGCGAGTGACAGACGCGGGCGCAGGTGTCGACGTTGTTCACGCCGAAGCCAGCACGGATCAGCTTCTGGACCAGGAAGGTTTCTTCATTCGTGCAGCGCGATGACGTGATGCCGCCAACCGCATCGCGACCGTATTGATACTGGATGCGCTTGAATTCGGAGGCGACGCGACCAATCGCTTCTTCCCACGTCGTCTCGCGCCACGGGTCAGTGATCTTATCGCGCACCATCGGCTTCAGGATGCGTTCCTTGTGGGTGGCGTAGCCCCATGCAAAACGCCCCTTCACACAGGAATGGCCGCGATTGGCCTTGCCGTCCTTGTACGGCACCATGCGCACAACTTCCTCGCCGCGCATCTCTGCCTTGAATGCGCAGCCGACGCCGCAGTAAGCGCAGGTCGTGACAACCGAGTGCTCCGGCTGGCCGATCTCGATCAGGCTCTTCTCGCTCAGCGTCGCCGTCGGACAGGCCTGGACGCAGGCGCCGCATGAGACGCATTCGCTATCGAGGAAGTTCTCCGACATGCCCGGCGACACGCGGCTGTCGAACCCACGGCCGGAAATCGTCAGCGCGAAAGTGCCCTGCACTTCTTCGCAAGCGCGGACGCAGCGATTGCAAACGATGCATTTCGAGGGGTCGTAGGTGAAATACGGATTGCTCTCGTCCTTGGGCATCCACTGGTCGTTGACCTTGCCACCAGCCTTCGCAAACACGTGGTTGGCGCCGTCGTAGCCATAGCGAACGTCACGAAGACCAACCGCGCCCGCCATATCCTGCAACTCGCAGTCACCGTTGGCGGCACAGGTGAGGCAATCGAGCGGGTGGTCGGAGATGTAGAGTTCCATCACGCCGCGACGGATCTGCTTCAGTCGATCCGACTGCGTGTGAACGACCAGACCATTCATAACCGGCGTGGTGCAGGAGGCCGGCGTACCGGCGCGGCCCTCGATCTCCACCAGGCACAGGCGGCAGGAGCCGAACGCTTCGATGCTGTCGGTTGCACAAAGCTTGGGGATCTGCGTACCCGCCTCCATGGCAGCGCGCATGATCGACGTGCCCTCCGGCACAGTGATCGGCTTGCCGTCGATGGTCAGTGTGACGGTTTTCTCCGACCGGGAGGCAGGCGTTCCGTAATCAATCTCTTCAACGAGTGCCATTTTTTATTACTCCGCGGCTTGAGGCATGCGGGAGGAGCGACGGAAATCGTCAGGAAAATGCTTGATCGCGCTCATGACAGGATATGGGGTGAACCCACCCAAAGCGCAAAGCGAGCCGAACTTCATCGTGTTGCAGAGGTCGGTAACGAGCGCGAGATTGGTCTCGGGGCTGCCCCCGGCCATGATCTTTTCGATCGTCTCGGCGCCGCGCGTCGAACCGATCCGACACGGCGTGCACTTGCCACAGCTTTCGATGGCGCAGAACTCGAATGCAAATTGCGCCTGCCGTGCCATGTCTGCCGTGTCGTCGAACACCACCACACCACCGTGACCGATGAGGCCGTCGCGGGCGGCAAACGCTTCATAATCGAACGGCGCATCGAACATGGCGCGCGGGAAATAGGCACCCAGCGGCCCACCGACCTGAACGGCCTTCACCGGGCGACCGCTTGCCGTGCCGCCGCCAACCTCGTCCACCAGTTCGCCAAGTGTGACGCCGAAGGCCGTTTCATACAGCCCGCCGTACCGGATGTTGCCCGCGAGCTGGATCGGCATCGTTCCGCGTGAACGGCCCATGCCGTAGTCGGCATAGGTCTTAGCGCCTGCTGATAGAACGTAGGGCACCGTCGTCAGCGTCAGTACGTTGTTGATCACCGTCGGCCGCGCGAACAAGCCCTTGTGCGCGGGCAGCGGTGGCTTCGCGCGCACGAGACCGCGACGACCTTCGAGGCTTTCCAGCAGCGCGGTTTCCTCGCCGCAAACATAGGCGCCAGCACCTGTACGCACTTCCAGGTCGAACGTCTTGCCGCTGTCAGCAACGTTCGCGCCCAGCAGCCGCGCCTTGCGGGCGATGGCAATCGCGGTCTTCATCGCCGCGATGGCGTGTGGATATTCGGAGCGGACGTAGATGTATCCCATGGTCGCGCCAACCGCGAGACCGGCAATCGTCATGCCTTCGATCAGCAGGAAGGGATCGCCCTCCATGATCATACGGTCGGCGAACGTCCCGCTGTCGCCTTCGTCGGCATTGCAAACGATGTACTTCTGATCCGCTGTGGTATCGTGAACCGTCTTCCATTTGATGCCAGTTGGGAAACCCGCGCCGCCCCGCCCGCGCAATCCGGATTTCGTGACCTCGTCGACAATGCCCAGCGGTGACAGGGAAAGAGCACGTTCCAGGCCCTTATATCCGCCATGTGCGCGATAATCGTCGAGCGACAGCGGATCGATCAGACCGCAGCGCGAGAACATCAGCCGCGTCTGCCGCGCCAGGAAATTGATCTTCTCAACGACTCCGACCGATTTCGGATGCGCGAGGATGGTTTGCAGGTCGCCGCTGATCAATGCTGCGGTCAGCCCGGCATTCAGATCCGAGATATCCAACGGGCCAAGCCCATAACGGCGCGTGCCATCAACCTCGATTTCGACCAGCGGCTCGAGCCACATCATGCCGCGAGAACCGGTGCGCACGATATCGACCGGCCGCCCCGCAGCCATGGCCGCACGGGCCAGTGTCGCAGCGATATCATCGGCCCCTACCGCGATCGCCGCGGCGTCCTTGGGAATGTAAAGCCGGATGGTCATGCCCCGGCCTCCTTCAACATGGCGTCGAGCTTGGATGCCGTAACGCGCCCGACAATACGCCCATCGATCATTGCCGACGGCGCCGTTGCGCATAGCCCCAAACAGTATACCGGTTCGAACGTCACCCGACCATCGGCGCTGGTGTTTCCGCATGCAATGCCGAGGCGGCCTTCGACGTGCGCGCAAAGCGCATCCGAACCCATCGACTGGCATGCCTCGGCCCGGCACAGCTTCAGCACGTGACGCCCGGCGGGTTCACGCCGGAAGTCGTGATAGAACGTCACCACTCCGTGCACTTCGGCACGTGAGAGATTGAGCGCCTCGGCAAGGGCCGGGACAACGTCCTCTGGCACACATCCAAGATCTTCTTGCAGCTGATGAAGTATCT
>JAEYYQ010000111.1 GCA_023428365.1 Pseudomonadota bacterium
CGCATATGGCGTTCAAGCCGAAGATCGCGGACAATTGCCGTGAGATGGATGCTCGGCTGTTCAAGCCTGAGCCTATGAACCTGGCGGCAGAGCTGGCAAAGAAAGCGCCGCAGCCGCGCTCCGAGCGCGTGGCGGAGTGGCTGAAGGCGAACTAAGCCTCAGATATCACTCAGAATGTTGAACGGCCAAGTTGCTCATTGCGACTTGGCCGTTTTCGTTTGGTGCTGCCTAAATCCTATCCAAGACATCCGGATAACATGCAGATCACTGTCTGACTGTGTCCCTTTTGCTGATCGCAAGGCGGCGGGGCTGTTGTAAATGATCGGGCTGCGGATGCTGGCGATGTGCCAGACCTTGAAGTGGAACGTGGTGTCGGTGTTCGGGGGCAAGTGTTATGCGGGGCGGCCTCGTTTCCTTGCGCAGAGCAGATGACTGCGGGCGCTTATCAAGTTGGTGCATTCAGAATCTGCTCGCACTGGCGCTTGTTATATTGAGCATCCTATCCGCGATGCACCATCCAGCACACGCCAAGGAGGCGCAGGCTGCTGACGGGCCGCCGCTCGATATCGCTATTCTCATCAGTTCGAGAAACGACGTCTGCTACGATCCCGGCGATGTTGCCGCGATCAAGCGTTTTTCGACGCTCGTGCGAGACCGTCTCAATAGGGGCGGGGGCATCGGTGGGCGGAGGATCGTTCTTAAATTTCTCGACGATGAGCGGGAAGCGTACAAGACGGTTGCCAACGTTCGCTCGGCAGTGAGCAATCCGGACACGCTGGCGATTGTCGGCCTCTCGAATTCCAATCGAGCGAAGGAGGTGTTCGATACCCTCGGCGACGATATTCGGAAGAGCAGGATACCTTTTCTCTCCGATATTACCGTCAATAGTATTTTCGAGAATTCACCGAATGTACTGACGATGCGCGCGTCGCAGGATGCTGACCGCGTCCCGGTTATGACTCAATTCATCATGGCCGGAAATTATGCGCGGCCCGCATTTGTCGGCCTGTCCGATATGGTTTTCAGCGCGTCGTTCGGAGATGGACTCAAGGAGACACTCGGTGCGAACGGTCTAGTCGCCGACCATCGCTTGCAGTTGGTCAATGATGCGATTGTCCCCGATGAGGTGTCGGCCATGGTGGCGGACCTCAAGGCCAAGCAGCCGGATCTCTTGATCATGAGCATCGGCAGTCGCCGGCTCGTCGAGGTCGTGAAGCAGCTCATGGAGGCGGGGGTTACGCCGGCGCTGTTTATCACCGGACGTATCGATGCGTTGCCGCCTGAATTTACCAGTGCCTATCCGAATTCGATCTATCAGCTTGCCTGGGACCGCCTGCCTGAACTCTACAGTGATCGACTGAGAAGTGTCATCGATCGCGATGCACCGGAAGCGTGGGTTCTGGAAGGCCGCAAGATCGACAAGGCGCCAGGATGGGCGAAGGGCGAGTGCATCCCGCGGCCGGAAAATGATGATCCGGATCCCCTGACCGATGCGAATATGCGCGCGATCGGCGTCGGAACTCAGTTCGCGGATATGGTCGCGCTGATTGCCGCGACGGCGCGGACCGCACCGGTAAGGGATATCGCCAGCCTGCGCACCCATGTGATGAAGGAACTCACGACGACCTATGCGTCGGGCCGAGGAGCGTTCAAGGGCGCCTTTGAGAACTGGTCGTTCGATTCTGTGTCGCGATCCGCATCGCGCACGCCGTTCATCGTCATGTTGCCGCGCGGTTTGGGCCGGACTCAGCTTGCGCCGATCCAGTTCGTCCGTTTGAGAGATGGCCTCCTACGTCGCGTGAATACGCTGTATCTGGATATCGACATGATCCGGGCACAGCGTGTCGAGGACAGCCAGAAGACGTTTTTTGCCGAGTTCTACCTGTCAATGCGCGCGAACGAGACGGCGTCCATCGAGCAGCTTGAATTCACAAACGCCTATCTCGATCCTGAGACCAACAGCCGCCAGATATCGATCGATATGCTCCACAATGGCGGAGACAGCGATGCATATCCTTACAGCATGAAGATCTACAAGGTGGCGGGCCGGTTCGTCTTTGATCCCGATCTGTCCAATTATCCCTTCGACACGCAGCGCTTTTCTATCGATCTCCAGCCGAAACGCGGCGATGCGCCGTTCATCGTTCAGCCGCCGCCGCTATCGCTGCGCGACAGGCAGATCGAGACGGATGGCTGGGAACAAAAAAGCCAGTATGTTGGCTATGATGAGGATTTTATCCCGTTGCTCGATGCCTACACCCATCAGCCGAGTGTCGTACCCTTCTATAAGGCGAGTTATGTCTGGCTGATGAATCGACAAACGACGGATTACGTGTTCCGCGTCATCGTCCCGCTCGCGTTCATTCTGATCGTCGCCTATCTGTCGATTTTCATTCCCTCGACGCACTTCGAGGCCATCGTCACGATCCAGGTGACGGCTTTGCTTTCTGCGGTGGCGCTCTATCTGGCGATCCCACAACTTGGTTCGGATGCGGCCACGCTTTCAGATCGCCTGTTCGTTTTCGATTACATGATGGTCAGTTTCATGATCGTCATATCGATATTGCGGATCAATAAACACGTGGCCAATCGAAAATGGCTCTTCCACCTTCTGGGTACGATTCACGTCGTGGCGGTCCCGATCATGGTGATCCTGACCGGATACTATGTCTATTATTTAAGCCTGGGTGGACAGTCGTTGGATATCAGCGAGCTGATCGCAAAAATGCGATCAGCTCTTGCGTTCCAGAGTTAGGGCATAAAATCAATCCCAGCTCAGCGCGCCGCCGTTCTGGTATTCGATGACGCGCGTCTCAAAGAAGTTCTTTTCCTTCTTCAGGTCCATCGCCTCCGACATCCACGGGAATGGGTTTTCCGTGTCATTGAACACCGGCGCGAGGCCGATCTGCGCACAACGGCGGTTGGCGATAAAGTGCATGTATTGCTCGCATAGCGCAGCATTGAGGCCGAGGAAGCCACGGGGCATCGTATCGCGGCCATAAGCGGCTTCCAGTTCAGCGGCCTCGCGCAGCATGCCGCGAATTTCTTCCTGGAACGCCTTGGTCCAGAGGTGCGGGTTTTCGGCCTTGATCTGGTTGATGACGTCGATGCCGAAGTTCAGATGGATGCTCTCGTCGCGCAGGATGTACTGATACTGCTCAGCAATGCCGACCATCTTGTTGCGGCGGCCGAGCGACAGGATCTGCGCGAAGCCGGTGTAGAACCACATGCCTTCGAACACGACGTAGAAGGCGACGAGATCCTTGAGGAAGCTCTGGTCCGCTTCCGGTGTACCCGTCGCGAAGTTGGCATCGTCGAGGTTCTTGGTGTGCTTCAGCGCCCACGCCGCCTTGTCGGTGATCGACGGCACCTCGCGGTACATGTTGAACAGCTCGCCCTCATCCAGGCCGAGGCTTTCGACGATGTACTGGAAGGTGTGCGTGTGCACGGCTTCCTCGAACGCCTGACGCAGCAGGTACTGACGGCATTCCGGGTCGGTCTGATGACGATAGATCGCCAGCACGAGGTTGTTCGCGACCAGAGATTCCGACGCGGCGAAGAAGCCAAGATTGCGTTTGATGGTACGGCGCTCATCGTCGGTCAGGCCGTCGCGCGACTTCCACAGCGCGATATCGGCCTGCATGGAAACTTCGGTCGGCATCCAGTGATTGTTGCAGCCGGCGAGATACTTCTCCCAGGCCCAGGTGTATTTCAGCGGCAGGAGTTGGTTCACGTCGGCGCGGCAGTTGATCATACGCTTGTCGTCGACGGAGACGCGCGCTGCGCCGCGATCAATTTCTCCTAAGCCGGTTGAGTCAGCGGGCACAGCCGGAGTTTTAATTGGCTGCTTGCGCGGTGCCGGATTGGTTGCGGGCGTGGCTGGTTCGGACCAGTCGAGCATCGAGTATTCTCCAGGATATAATCGCAATTCAAAGTAAGGAATTCATCGCCTCCCATGGTGGGAGAGGGATGGAGCACAAGGGAAAACCGCGTTGGTTCGCCTTTCGTCGCTCCAACCCTCGCCCGTGCTGCACTCAAAAGGGGGGGGGATGCAGCATTCGCGCGAGCTATTGGCAGGCTTCGCAAGTCGGATCGTCGATCGAGCAAGCGAGCACCGGCGGGCGTTCCTCCTCAGGCGCCGACATCATGCCGCCGCTGACCGACACGGCGTTGAGTTTGCCGTCGGTGCCTTTCAGCGTGGACTTCTC
>JAEYYQ010000140.1 GCA_023428365.1 Pseudomonadota bacterium
GCCGCCGGCCGCTCTCGTTGCGTTGCTGCCACAGCGGTCAAATCATCCCCCTGCGTGCCCTGCGAATCACCTCAGAAATGGTAAGCACAGACATCGCGTAAAGGAATCCTCGGAATACGGTCGTGAACAGTTCGGGCAACGCCAAGTCGACCCCACGGACGGTTATAGGCAGCAGGCTGCGCGCCGGTCAGGCGGCAGGTGCGCGCAGCGTGTCGAGCTATGTTCCGCGCCTGACGCGCAAAGCCTTCGAGAAATACGGGTTTGCGACTGCGGCGCTGCTGACCGACTGGGCCAGCATCGTCGGTGCGGATGTGGCCAGCTATACCGCTCCCGAGCGTCTGAAGTGGCCGCGCGATGTGAATGCCTACGGTGACATCGAAGATGGGATGCAAGGCCGTCCTGGCGCCACGCTCGTTATCCGGGTGGAAGGCGCGCGGGCGCTGGAGCTGCAACATAAAACGCACCAGTTGATCGAACGGATTAACGCCATGTTCGGCTACCGCGCGGTCGCGGAGCTGCGGTTCATTCAGGCGCCTATCGCGGTATCGTCTCAGCGACTTCCATTGCGGTCGGTGAGACAGCAGCGTCCAGACGACGCCAGTTCGCCGGAGGTAGCCGCCGTTGAAGATGAGGCGCTCAAGGCGGCGCTTGCTCGGCTCGAAAACAGTATTCGCGGTAGTCGCGCTTAGGCGACACATTCGCCGTTATCCAACTGACAGATCTTGTTCTCGGCCCGTGGAACCCACGGCACACCGCTCGGCTTTTGCGATGAGAGCAGCGACGCAGCGAATGTCAGCTGCCGTGGTGCGCCGAGGAGACGGTCATGTTTAGGTGTAAAGCTCTTGTATTCGTTGCCGTTTTGGCACTTCCGCTGTCAGCATTGGCCCAAACAGCCAAAGAAGCAAGCCCGACCGCCGGCGCAACGCCGAAGGCCGAAGCTCCGGTAACGACGACACCCTCATCGAGCGCAAAAGCGATGCCAGCCAAGGCCAAGCAACTGAGCGCTGCGGAGGAGTTCAACCTTGAAATGAAGCGCTGCATGGATGCCTGGGATGCTGGCACGAGCATGACCAAGACCAAATGGCGTGAGATCTGCCGGCGCACGCTCAAAGAGCGGTTGCCGCACCGGCGGGCGTCCAGTACCGGCACTACGCCTCCGAAACCTTCCCTGAGATGAGGCGGTTTCGCACCGCTCTGCCTGCTCACGCGGGTGTGACAGCCATTCAGTTGGCATTCAGCACATATTTGCCTTAAGTCGGTCGCAGAGGTGCCCTTACTGGCAGGCCTCGCGGAATTCCGGAGGAGTGGTCCCCTTGTCCGATCTTTTATTCGCTGGCATCAGCCGTCGTGCGCTCCTGGTTGGAGGCGGCGCCCTGCTTGCAACTGCGTTCGCTCCGCAGGTGTTTGCGCAACGGCGCTCTGGCCCATCCGAGGTGTCGGTCGATGAGCTGATGAAGCCGGGTGATCTGCCCGATCTCGCTCTCGGCAGCTCTGACGCGAAGGTGACGATCGTCGAGTACGCTTCGATGACCTGCGGTCACTGCGCCAATTTCCACAACAACGTCTTCCCCGAATTGAAGAAGAAGTACATCGACACCGGCAAGGTGCGGTTCATCATGCGCGAGTTCCCGCTCGACAATCTGGCAGCGGCAGGCTCGATGCTGGCGCGCTGCGCCGGCGGCGACAAGACCTATCCGATGCTCGACGTTCTGTTTCAGCGGCAGAACGATTGGGTCGTGCGGCAGAACCCGGTGCCCAAGCTGTTCGAGCTAGCCAAGCAGGCGGGCTTCACGCAGGAAAGCTTCGACAAGTGCCTCACCGACGACAAGCTGCTGTCGCAGATCGAGGCGTCGCGGACGCGGGCCGGTGACGCATTCGGTGTCAGCTCGACGACGACGTTCTTCATCAACGGGAAACGACTCGAGGGTGCGCCGACCGTTGCCGAGTTCGACAAGGTGCTCGAACCGCTGCTGAAGGGCTGACCAACTGCGCTCGGCATCCCGCAAGCTCGTGCGAAATTGGCTGGTGCCGCTGTTGGTGGCGGCCAGCCTTGCGGGCTGCGCGAACGAGGATGGCCTGTCGTCGGCGCTGCAGGCCGCGGGTGCGCAGCCGGTAAGCGGCGGCACCAGTGCCGACCAGCCCCAGTTTGATCCATTCGCGCAGAACACGGGCTATCGGCCGTTACGCGACGTCATCAAAAACCCGAGCGTCGCTGAAGTCATGAAGCCGGGTTCGCTGCCGGAAATGGCGGTCGGCAGGGCGGACGCTCCAGTGACGATTATCAAGTACGCGTCGCTGACGTGCCCCTATTGCCGGCAGTTCCACGCGACGACTTATCCACAGCTGAAGCGCGAATATATCGATACCGGTAAGGTGCGCTTCATCCTGCGCGAATTCCCGATCGGGTTTCAATCCGGCGCGGCGACGGTTGCGCTCAGATGCGCGAAACCTGAGCGGTATTTCGAGCTCTACGGCAAATTCATGAGCCAGCAGAATGCGTGGGTGAGCCAGGAGGTGCGGCGCGATCCGATCTTCAAGATCGCATCTCAGGTGGGGATGACTCGCGCTGAATTTGACGCCTGCTACGAGAATCAAGGCATGATCGCCGCGCTCAACGAGGTCAAGGAGCGAGGGCGCACGCTGGGCGTGATCGGAACGCCGAACTTCTTCGTCAACGGCCAGCTGGTGAAGACCGTGCTCGGAATGCCCGAGATCCGCCAGATGGTCGATC
>JAEYYQ010000141.1 GCA_023428365.1 Pseudomonadota bacterium
AGATGAGCGAGCGAAACTACGGCTGGCGCGCGCCCGTCCTTCTCATCGCAGGAGTGCTTGCCGGCTGGCAGATCCTGTATTGGATCATAGGCGAGGTCGCCCTGCGGTCGCCGCTGGAGACGTTCCGTTTTACCGCCCACCTGATGACGCAGCCGAATTTCTGGGTGAACCTGAATTCGTCGCTGATCGCGTTTGGAGCGGCGCTCGTCATCGGCGTCGTGGCAGGCCTCCTGATCGGTTTTATCCTCGGATTCAATCGAATGGCAGGGGAAGTGTTCGAGCCGATGCTGGTAGCGATTTACTCGCTTCCCAAGGTCACGCTCTACCCGATCCTTCTGCTGGCCTTTGGTCTCGGAATATCAGCAAAAATTGCATTCGGTGCTATTCACGGATTTATTCCGATTGCACTCTTTACACTTTCGGCCGTGCGAAATGTGCGTCCCGTTTATATCAAGACCGGAAGAGTCTTGAAGTTGAACACGTGGACGATGGTCCGCAAAGTCCTGTTCCCCGCCGCTCTTCCTGAAATATTCAGTGGGCTGCGGATCGGATTTTCTTTGACACTGATCGGAACTGTGCTGGCCGAAATGTTCGCATCACAGCAAGGTCTTGGCTACATGCTGATGAATGCGATCGGCTTGCACAACATCGATATCATCATGTCGGTGACCCTCTTGCTGACGATCTTTGCGGTCAGCGTCGGCGGACTTCTACTTATGATCGACCGGCGACTACATCGGCGCATTTAGACAATTCCGATAGCCTCGAAACCGGATACCTAACGCTGTACGATACGAGCAACACCGATCAGCAAACGTGGTCGGTGGCGATGTCTTGCCACCGACCGCCCCTCTCAATGAAAATCGAATTACTTAGCCCATGACATTTCCGCGACCGGATAGGCGGGTACGGGTAGATCGACACGCGTTCCGTTGAGAGATGCGTTCACAATACCAACCTGTGGCATTGCATACATCCAGACAACCGGCGCATCGGAGAAAAGCTGCTTCTGTGCTGCTTTGAGCTTAGAGCGCAAGGTCGTCTCGTCGGGCGCGCTTTGTGCTTCCTGCATCAACTTCCGGAATTCCGCACCGTCATACTGATAGAAATAATTCGGATCCGTGTAATTGTTGATGGCCCACGGCTCAGGGTGCGAGATGATCGTCATATCGTAGTTCTTCTGACGGAATACGTTGTCGATCCATTGACCCGGCTCAAGCACCTCAAGATTGACAGTCACTCCGACCTGCGAGAGCTGGGCAACCAAGATCTCGGCCGTGCGACGGGTCGACGGGTTTGAAAGAACCCGCAGGTTCACAGTGAAGCCGTTGGGATGCCCGGCTTCGGCAAATACCTTCTTGCCAAGTACGTCGCCGCCTATCAGGCCCCCGATACACGCCGAACACGCTTCAGCTCGTGGCCAATGCAGAGACCTTTGAATTCCCGCGCGCCGACGGCTCTGGATCGACAAAGTTTCCTTCTTCGGCGACGACACGGAGCAGGAAGCCGGTAAATGCTTCCAGTAGACGCGAGCGCGGTCGCATGGACGGTACCATGAACCACATCGTGAAGCTGACCGTCGGCTCAAATGGCCTTATCGCAAGTTGATCCGGGACAAAGCCCGAGGCGCTAAACGGTTCGACGACAGCCACACCAAGCCCGGATGCAGCAAGTGCACACGCAGCTTCCGCCTGATACGCCTCGGCAACGATATTGCGCTGGATCGGATAGTGCTCAAACGCATGATCCACGAGATGCCGCGACCGGTCCTCACTCCCCAGCGAAATGAATGGTACTCCATCTAGATCAGCCGCGTTGATCACACGCTTTGCAGCCAACGGATGGGACGGGTGCATCACGCAAACACCTGGATAGCTTCCAGCCGGCATAAAATCGACGCTCGCATGATGAGCGCTCAATAAGCCAATCCCAAGATCGACCTGATTGGATCCGACAAGTTCCATCAGGGTACGCCCACTTTTCGTCACCAGGGTTGTACGTATGTCGGGCTGCATCACGTGAAAACGAGCTATGACTTTAGGCAAAAATCTCGTTCCAATGGCTGGAAATGCGGCAATTGCCAAATGGCCGGAGCGCAAATCACGAATGTCCTGAGCGCGTCGTTCGACGTGGTCCATGCCAACGAACAGGCGATCTACTTCGCCAATCAAAACCTCCGCTTCGATCGTCGGGACCAAGCGATTACCGTGACGTTTGAACAGATCGAAACCGCATGATCGCTCAAGAAGTGCAAGTAATTTGCTGATCGCGGGCTGTGACACACATAAGTGCTCGGCAGCGCGCGTAACGCTACCCGTCTCCATCACCGCTCTGAACGCTTCAAGCTGACGATAATTCATTGCTCAGCGTAGTATGAGTTTAGGTTATGGTAGTCGCAATTCATGCAATTTGACAATTGTATTCTGGTGCCATGGAGTTGGGGTGTCCGTCGCGAAATAGGAGGTTAATCGTGCCCCAACTTACTCCCGCGAAGTGTGCCCTCACAGCAATTGCTATTCTGGCCTGTGGCGTTGGCGAAAGCCGGGCCCAAGGTGCTCTCACCGTCGCTCTCTATGGCGGAGAATGGGGTGATGCACTGCAAACCTGCATCCTCACTCCCTTCTCCAAAGCAAAAGGCGTCACCGTTACGCCTGATCCCGGCACCTCAACAGTGACACTTGGAAAGCTGCGCCAGCAGAAGGGAAGCCCCGTCATCGACGTGGCTTGGATCGACGGCGGCGTATCGGAGCTGGCAGGTGCAGAGGGACTGGCTGCGCCGATCGATGTCCCCAACATGGCCAACATGATCCCCGAAGGCATCTATAAGACGGCCTCCGGTCAGGTTTATGCGCTGTCGACCGGCTTTTACTCCATGGGCCTCGTCTACAATACCAAAGACGTGAAGACGCCACCGGTCTCGATCTGGGATCTGTGGAAGCCAGAGTTCTACAACGTGTCCACCGTTCCGAGTCCCAGCAACGCTATGGGCGTGCCGTTGTTCTTCCATCTGAACAAGCTTGCAGGTGGAACCACAGGCAATTACGAGGCTGCAGTCAAGCGGTACAAGGATCTCAAGGTCTCGTCGTTCTTCGATTCATCGGGCGGTGCCACCAACAACTTCCAGAGCGGTGAAGTGATCGCCGGCGCGCACTACTCGAGTGCCGCATGGTCGCTCGCGGACAAGGGTCTGCCAATCACCTACGTTGCGCCGAAGGAAGGCGCTCCGTCGAGCGACATTCGCGTTCACATCGTCGCCGGTACGAAGAATGAAGCGCTTGCGAAGGAGTTCGTGAACTTTGCTGTCGCCAAGGAGCAGGCGGCCTGCATGTCAGAGAAACTGTATCTAGGCCCGGCCACCAAGGACGTTCAGCTCAGCGACAAGGCGAAGAGCCGCCTGCCCTGGGGCAAGGACGGATCAGTTGCCAATCTCGCCCTCTTTGACTGGGCGGTTGTCAACGGTGAGCGCCAGAAGATCATCGACATCTGGAACAAAGAAGTCGTCCGTAAATAAGGAGATGGAAACAGGCTCAACCTGCATCAGGAGCTTGCGCCAGTGACCACCTCGACGCCTGCGGCGCTGATCAAGGTCGACCGAGTCGTAAAGACCTATGGCTCGGTCATCGCGCTCGACGACGTTTCACTCGACATCCAGCAGGGCGAGTTCGTTGCCCTGCTCGGACCCAGCGGATGTGGAAAGACCACCCTGCTCCGCCTCATAGCCGGCTTTCTGGAGCCTACCAAGGGCACCATATCGATTGACGGAGTGGTGCTGAACAACGTGCCACCAAACAAGCGGCCCGTGAATACGGTGTTCCAGAATTACGCCCTGTTTCCGCATCTGACCGTCGCGGAAAACATCGCATTCGGTCCCCGACGCCGCGGCGTGTCGACGAGCGATATCGCGGCAAAAGTCGATGAAGCACTCGCAATGGTGACCCTTGCCGGCTTCGGAGACCGGTATCCAAACCAGCTTTCCGGCGGCCAACAGCAGCGCGTGGCGCTGGCGCGTGCGATCGTCAACCGGCCGCGCGTTCTGCTCCTCGACGAACCGCTGGGAGCGCTTGATTTGAAGCTGAGAAAGCGCATGCAGATCGAGCTCAAGCAACTGCAGGAAAAACTCGGTATTGCCTTCGTATTCGTGACGCACGACCAGGAAGAGGCGCTCGTCATGGCCGACCGCATCGCGGTCATGGATCATGGCCGCCTCGAACAGGTCGGCACCGGCACGGAAATCTATCGCAAACCCGCCACGGCATTCGTCGCCGGCTTCGTGGGCGAGACCAACTTTCTCAAGGTCGTCGAGGACAGCGCGGGCCTGCGCATCGAAGGCACGGAGTGCATCATTGCATCTGCCCGTCCCAGCGCATCCGCAGCGCGCACCGCGATGGTCCGGCCCGAGGATATCGCACTCGCTGTTGCACCAGATACGACTGATCACATCGGTTTTGATGTCACAGTCCGCGACAGCATCTTTATCGGCAGCGCGACACGCGTTCTCGCCATCCAGCCGAATGGCGAGGAGATCGTCCTGCAGCCGCCCAACGGCAGTGCAGCAGAAGGGCTGACACCCGGGCAGGTCGTGCCGATCCATTGGCGTCGCGACAAGCTGCACATTTTCGACGCCTGAGGCTTCGTAAGTATTTCGCGAGGAACATCGCTGTGCCGAC
>JAEYYQ010000192.1 GCA_023428365.1 Pseudomonadota bacterium
AGCCCATCCCGACCTCGTCGTGCTGCAATTCGATGCCCACGCCGATTTGCGCGACGGCTACCATGGCGAACACTTCTCGCATGCCTCCGCCATGCGGCGCGTGCTGAATCATCCCAACGTCTCGCTCGTATCGGTTGGCATCCGCGCTTTCTCAAAAGAGGAGGCCACCTACTACGAAGCCAACCACGATCGCATCCGCATCCACTGGGGCAAGGATCAGGCGACGTGGAATATCGACGAGATCGTCGCACCGCTGCGGGATAAGCCCGTGTACGTGACGTTCGACATCGATGCGCTCGACGGTGGCATCATGCCCGCGACCGGGACGCCAACGCCGGGTGGCATGCAATATCTGCAGGCGCTCGCCATATTGAGGCGCGCTGCCGAGGTCGGACGGATCGTCGGCGGCGATCTCGTCGAGCTGGCGCCGATGCCGGGACTTCACGCGGCCGACTACACCGCTGCAGCTCTCGCCTACAAGATGATGAACTACGCTCTCTCCGGCACGACGCCACGGCCCTAACCGGTCCTTGCGCAATGCCGTGCGCGATGCATAACTGCCCCGAACACTTCCAAGATATCCAGGGCAGGACATGCGCAAGCTCACCATCGGCGACGTCACCATCACCAGCTTTATCGAGCGCGACGGTCCATGGCGTACGCCCGAGGCAATGTTCCCGAAGGCTGCCGCCCAGCCAGAGCTGCTGGCGGAGCGTCTGAAGGAAGTTGAGCCCGAGACCTACGATCCAACCTCGGGCAAGATGGTCGTCACCTATCAGACCTATGTCGTCCGCACGCCGCATCACACCATCCTGGTCGATACCTGTACGGGCGAAGATAAAGGCTGGCCCGCGCCGATGGACTATCCGAAGAAGCCGTGGGTCGATGGGCTGAAAGCAGAAGGTCTGTCCGTCGAGGACATCGACTATGTTTTCTGCACCCATCTGCATATCGACCATTCCGGCTGGAATACGGTGCTTCGCGATGGCCGTTGGGTACCGACGTTCCCGAACGCAAAGTACATCTTTCACAAGCGCGAGTACGAAGCCTGGGAAGCTTCGACCAAGGCAGGCGAACAGCGCCCTGGCGGCGGGGGCAACGTCTTCCGCTTCAACTGCGAACCCGTCGTCGCGGCTGGTCAGGCGCTGCTGGTCGATGACGATTTCCAGCTCGACAATTGCATCACGCTGGAACCGACGCCCGGCCATTCGCCGTGCCATTGCTGCCTGCACATCCGCAGCGGCGGCCAGCACGCCGTCATCACCGGAGACCTGTTCCATCATGCGCTGCAGGTGGCCGAGCCGGAATGGTCGACGGTGTTCTGCTGGGATCCGGAAGAGGCCGTGAAAAGCCGCGAGACGTTCTTTGGGAAAGTCGCTGACACCGACACCAAACTGCTGCCGATCCATTTCCCCGATCCGTCGGTCGGGCGCATCGAAGGCTGGAACGGCCGTCTGCGTTGGCGGTACCAACGCTAATTCAGCGGTGAGGGTCATCCGATGACGAAGCCGCTCGAAGGACTGCTGGTCGTATCACTCGAACAGGCTGTGGCTGCGCCCATGGCAAGTAGGCGTCTCGCAGACGCGGGCGCGCGGGTGATCAAGCTTGAACGTCCCGAGGGCGATTTCGCGCGCGGCTACGACAAGGCCGTGAACGGCCAGAGCAGCTATTTCGTCTGGCTCAATCGCGGCAAGCAGTCCGTCGTGACCGATCTGAGCCGGGCTGAGGATCGCGCACTGTTTGAAGCACTGCTGGCCCGCGCGGACGTGTTCATCCAGAACCTCAAGCCTGGATCGCTGGTTCGTCTTGGCTATGGAACAGAGAACCTTACCGCGCGCTATCCGCGTCTTATCACCTGCTCGATCACCGGCTACGGCGATACCGGACCCTACGCCGATCGCAAGGCCTACGACCTGTTGATTCAGGCGGAATCCGGTCTTGCCTCCATCACCGGCGGACCGGAAGGGCCAGCGCGTGTCGGCGTCTCGATCGTCGATATCGGCACGGGAATGACAGCCTACGAAGCAATCCTTGAAGCGCTGATCGCGCGGGGGCGCACCGGCCGCGGCGCCGATATCCGTGTGTCGATGTTCGACTGCATGGCCGAACTGATGACAGTGCCGCTGCTGCAAGGTGAAAACGGCCTGATCCCAAAGCGATCCGGCCTCTCGCACGTCTCCATCTCACCGTACGGCGTATTTGACACCGCCGACGGCGTGCCGATCCTGATCAGCATTCAGAGCGATCGCGAATGGGCAACGTTCTGCAAGAAGGTGTTGTGTGATCCCACGCTGATCGCTGACGAGAGGTTCGCGACCAATACCGATCGTGTGCGCAACCGCCCGGTCACAGACGGCATGGTCGCGGCATGGTTTGCGAGCCGCGATCACAACACCGCAATCGACGTGCTGACCGCCGCGGAGATCGCATTCGCACGGGTCAACGACGTCTCGGGGCTGAGTACCCATCCTCATCTCCGGCGCGTTACGGTCGCCGCACCGGGCGGTGAAGCCAGTATGCCTGCGCCGGGTGCGCAGCTACACGAGGAAGCCAATCCTCAATTCGGTCCTGTTCCCGTCGTTGGCGCAGATACAGACGCGGTTCGACGAGAATTTCTTGAATAACCAAGCTCTCATGCATCGCTGAGCTGCGCAGTCGCCGGGTGTGGCGATGAAAATTTGTGCTATGCCTGCCCATAGAACTGGCTTGGGCCACGGGCTCTAAGCCGATTGCCGTGTGGCGATCTGTTGTTTGGGAGAATTCAATGTCAGCGGCAGAACCGTTCACCGGCGTCTATCCGATCGCCCCGACCCCGTTCACCGACGACGGTGCGCTCGATCTCGATGGCAAGCGCCGTGTCCTCGATTGCATGATTGATCAGGGTGTGGACGGCATTTGCATCCTCGCCAACTACTCCGAGCAATTCCTGCTGTCAGACGACGAGCGGCAGACGCTCCTGGAATTGAGCCTGGACCACGTGGCCGGGCGCGTGCCGGTCATCGTCACATGCAGCCATTTCAGCACGCAGATCGCGGCTGCTCGCGCCAAGGCCGCCGCCGCGGCTGGTGTGAAGATGCTCATGCTGATGCCGCCCTATCACGGATCAGGCCTCAAAGCTGATGAGAAGGGTATGCTGGAGCACTTCCAGCGTGTCGCCGAGGCTGCCCAAATCCCCATCATGGTGCAGGACGCGCCACTGAGCGGCGTGCAGCTCTCCGTCCCATTCCTGGTACGCCTCGCGCGCGAGGTGCCGTTGGTGCGGTACTTCAAGATCGAGATGCCGGGCACTGCTGCCAAACTACGAGCGCTGATCGAAACCGGCGGAGATGCCATCGTTGGTCCGTTCGACGGCGAGGAATCCATCACGCTGATGGCTGATCTCGATGCCGGTGCCACCGGCACGATGCCCAGCGCGCTGATGCCGGATCTGATCAAACCAATTCTGCAAGATCACGCTGCCGGACGGCGCGCGGAAGCCGTCGCCGGATATGCGCGCATCCTGCCACTGATCAATTTCGAGAACCGCCAGTGCGGGCTTCGCGCAACCAAGACCGTGATGAAGGAAGGCGGCGTGATCAAGAGCGATGCCGTGCGCCACCCGCTTGAGCCGCTGCATCCTGCAACGCGTGCCGGATTACTGGAACTCGCCGCCAAAGTCTCGCCCCTAGCGCTGCGATGGGGAAAGTAATCTACCCGTTGGTCCTACCGACGACCTGACCTCCAAACGAGCTGCAGATCGCAGCTTCCTCATTTTTGATACTGCCGAATTCAAGGAGGCGCGCGATGCTGCGTCGCCTGGCCGACAAGGCCTTCAACAATGCCTATCTGCTCCTGACTTTGCTGGCCATCTTCTGGGCCGGCAATCAGATCCTTGGTCGGGCTGTTGCCGGTCACGTTCCTCCCGTCGCGCTTTCGTTCCTGCGCTGGTCATTGGCGACCGTATTTCTGTTCCCGTTTGCCTTACCGTATCTGAAGCACGACTGGCCGGTGGTGCGCGCGAACTGGAAGTTCCTCGCGGTGCTGGGGATCATCGGCGGCGGCGCGTTCAATACGCTCCAATATATCGGGCTGAATTTTACGACGGCACTGAACGGGCTCATCCTGAATTCCACCGCACCCATTCTCATCGCGCTGTCGTGTGTCGTCCTGTTCAAGGACAAGATGACACTCAAACAAGTCGCCGGGACGGTCATCTCACTGCTCGGCGTGTTGATCGTCATTTCGCGCGGCGATCTGGACGTGCTTCTGCATATGACGCTCAATCGCGGCGATCTGCTCATCCTGTTCGGGATGCTGATCACCGGCGTCTACACCGCCTATTTGCGACTGCGCCCGAATATCCATTGGGTGACATTCCTGTTTGCCCAGTTCCTGGCATCGGGGCTTTTCAACCTGCCGCTGGTCATCATCGAGTCGACCGTGTTCGGACTGACTTTGCAGCCGACGCTCGTGACGTTCCTCGCCGTGATGTACGTGTCGATATTCCCGAGCATCATCGGCTACATTCTCTACACGCGCGGCGTCGAACTCATCGGTGGTGTTCGCGCCGGTATCTTTCTGCACTTGGTGCCGTTTTTTGGCGCGCTGATGGCCATCGGTCTGCTAGGTGAACCGCTGGCAGCCTTCCATATCGCAGGTTTCGTTTTGATCCTGACGGGTGTCGCAATGACAAGCCGCAAACCCTGAGGTTTGCGGCTTGGATACCTATCGGACGTTTCAGGCTTATTGCTTCGGCGGTTCCGGAGATGCCGGCGGCGTTGCCTGAGGCGTTGTCGTTGCCGGCGGAGCCGGAACTGATGGAACCGTCTTTTCCGCGGGCGGCGGCGCTGGAATTGTCGCTGTTTCTGTCGGCTCGCGCGGCGACATAAGCGCAACCGCGAGCACAACCGCGACAACAGCGCCAATCAGCCACAAGACTCGACTATCCATTCAAGCCTCCTAGTACTGACTAATGGGAAAACAACGCATCGAGCGCGCATGCGTTCCCTTCGCACTAACCGAGGCAATGAAGGAAGTTTACTCAAATACGAATTCAATAATTATCATCCCGAACCAAATAAATTCCAAAAATTACACAGACATCTGGATGCGAATATTTTGACGTATTGTGTTTTCCTTTGAGGCGCTATCGGGCTCACCTGCACATTCACAAAACAGGAAGCGCCGCATCGAACCGTAGGTGCCAGGCATGCGTTTCCTTTCGGTGAAGTACATGGAGAGCGTCAAATGAGCCGCAAACCAACCGGATCACCGAAAGAGACTGCTCGCAAAGCGAAGAAAAAGTCCGCGCCCAGTACGCCCCATCCCGCTGGGCCACACGCCACGCCGGAGCTGACGGATGAAGATGCGACCCCGGGCACCGGCGCATTACCCGGCCGCACCAAGTCTGGCAGCGTGGATCCTGGCGTCGGTTAAGCCGCGCTGCTCGATGCAGCAGCCCACGGATCGTAGG
>JAEYYQ010000190.1 GCA_023428365.1 Pseudomonadota bacterium
GCGGCGCGCGCGTCCACACCACCAAGTCATCGATCGCCGATCGCGCCTACGAGAACGATGTCGAAGCGCTGCTGCAGATGCGCCGGCTGATGGATTTCCTGCCGTCGAACAATCGCTCCGGCGTGCCATGCCTTCCCACGCAAGATACCGCTGACCGTGTCGAGATGTCCCTCGATACCTTGATCCCCGACAATCCCAATAAGCCGTACGACATCAAGGAGCTGATCCTCAAAGTCGTGGATGAGGGCGACTTCTTCGAGATCCAGGACGCGTTCGCGAAGAACATCGTCACCGGCTTCGCGCGCATGGAGGGCCGCACCGTTGGCATCGTCGCCAATCAGCCGATGGTGCTGGCTGGCGTGCTCGACTCGGATGCGTCCCGCAAGGCGGCGCGCTTCGTGCGGTTCTGCGATTGCTTCGAAATCCCAATCATCACGCTCGTCGACGTCCCCGGGTTTTTGCCCGGCACGGCACAGGAATACGGCGGCCTGATCAAGCACGGCGCCAAGCTGCTGTTTGCCTACTCGGAGGCCACGGTTCCCAAAATTACGCTGATCACGCGCAAAGCCTACGGCGGCGCTTACGATGTGATGAGCTCGAAGCATATCCGCGGCGACGTGAACTACGCGTGGCCGTCAGCCGAGATCGCAGTCATGGGCCCGAAAGGCGCAGCGGAGATTTTGTATCGCGCTGAGCTTGGCGATCCGGAGAAGATCAAAGCGCGGATCGACGAATATCAGCAGCGCTTCGCCAATCCGTTCGTAGCCGCCGAACGCGGCTACATCGACGAAGTGATCCTCCCGCGCAACACACGACGCCGGATCTGCCGCGCGCTGAACATGCTGCGCAATAAAAACGTCGAGAATCCGTGGAAAAAGCACGACAATATTCCACTCTAGGTAGCAGCAATCCTCTTTAATGTGCGAAGTTTCAGCCTTCGAGCGCCTCGACGGAAGCTGATGATCATCTCTCACGCTCATAAGTTCATTTTTCTCAAAACGCAGAAATGCGCTGGTACGAGCGTGGAGTTGGCCCTTTCGAGGCATTGCGGCCCTGACGATGTGATCACACGGGTTGCCCCGGAAGACGAAAAACTGCGCGATGGACGTGGACCTCAGAACGAGGACATTCCGATCCGTTACCGTGTACCGGGTTGGCAGTTCAAATCTGTCCTCGGGATGAGAGCTTCGAAAGCTGGCATCAGATATTTCAATCACATGGGCGCGACTGCTGTCCGGCGGTCGATGGACTCTGCCCTCTTCGATGCCTATCGCAAAGTGACGGTTGTGCGAAATCCATGGGACCGAGAGGTTTCGCTCTACTACTGGACCTATCGAGACCAATCTCAGCCACCCTCCTTCGATCGTTTCGTCCGGCGTTGGAAAACAGCCTCCGAACGCAAAAACTTCGATCTCTACTCTATCGATGGTCGCGTCGTCGCCGATGTCATCCTCAGGTATGAGCACCTGCAAGATGACTTCACCGCATTTCTACAATCGCTTGGAATCACCCACGGCACGGAATTGCCTCGAGCCAAATCAAAGCAGCGCAAGAAGACGCGTGACGGCTACAGGGCAATGTACTCGACAGAGCTCAACGCCATTGTCGCGAAACGCTACGCGCGCGAAATCGAGGCCTTCAGCTATGAATTCTGACGATGCTCGCGGCACATTGGCGACATCAGCCGCCACGCCGGCAAACAAAGCATCCGCACACTATCTCAACGTCATCTCGACAAAGCGTTCGGGACACCACGCTTTCATTTCCTGGATTCAGGCTGGCAGTCGCCAACGTACGCAATTCATTAACAACACGGCCATGAAACGTGGGACGTTCGAAAGAATACCCGCGTTTTGTGAAAATCAGAGCGAACCAACGACAGTCATCTTCAACTATGAAGGTGTTACGCCCAACGGCGTCGCCAGGGCGATTGCGCAGCAGAACCAAACGAAATCACCGATCTATAATCTGCTCTTCGTGCGAGACCCGCTTAATGTCTGCGCTAGCTTGATGCAGCGTCAAAGGAAATTCAGTCCTGAGCTCTTCAAAATCATGCGCCAGATGTTCGCGCTTTCTGGTTTTCTGGAGATCTGCAAGCGCGATCCTTCCTATGCTGATCTCATCTTTTACAACCGATGGCTCACCGATGCGCCTTATCGAGACCGCGTAGCGCAACGGCTGCGATTGAATCCGCCTCCGATTGGTTTGGAAATATCGCCGTTTGGCGGCGGCAGTTCTTTTAAAGACCTTTCCGAAGGCGGCGATGCGGCAGCTCCCAAGCTCGTGAACCGGTGGAAAGCCTATAAGGAAAACCCAACATTTCGAGCGATCGTGGGTGCACCGCGCTTCATTGAAACATTCCACGCGTTCGCAAGCGGCGCTATCGCGGATGTAAACGGCGAAACAGACCTCGACGAGGAACGCGCTGATTACATGCACATGCTTAGCCGCACCAAGCCTTCGTGCACTTACATGTCCAAGCTGGTTGACGGCTTTGCTCGCGACCAACGCTTCTTCGAAAAAATTGATTCACATGTCCCCCGCATCTACAAGGATGCGATGATCTTGAACTTCTATCTTCGCGCTGCATTGCCTGCCGCGGCCTAGGCCGTGGGTTATGCTCGCCTGAGCGTTTTTTGGAGGTGATGTGGACCTCGAATGGTCCGCTCCTGAGTTCCACGAGGAGATACGAGTGACTCCAAACAATGCCGTTTTCCTGGCTGTTCACGTGCCGAAATGTGCAGGAACTTCACTCGATCGGCACATCATCGGCCACTTACCATCCGGGCAAGGCTGGATCACACGCAAGCGCAGCTACTGGCTCCAGCCATGGGGCCGCGCCTACAAGAGACCTACCCCCAGCATTATAAAGGATGTGAGGTACGTCTCCGGGCACCACATGGGCTCTTCCGTAGCCAGCCTGTTCCCGGGAAAAACGCTGTATCGTAGCGTCCTCATCCGCGAGCCCACGTCGTTTCTGCTCTCCTACTATAACTTCCGGATGATGCGGTATATTGCTGACGGTAAGAAGCCCTACAGCTTCGAACTGCACCTGCGCTCCCAGCCCGCAAATATGATTTCTCACTTCATATTGTCACGGTGGTGCGAAATACCGTGGGCGACGCTTCTCACAATGTCATCAGAGGCCAAATATGAGCGTCTCAATCGCGAATTGGCGTCGTTCTGGTATGTTGCTGACTACTCGAAATGCGATGAACTGAGCGGCTTGATCAGCGCAAAGCTCGACATCCCTGCGATTGCGACACGCGCCAACACGAAGGAGAATTGGCTGAAGCGCGTCGACTGGCAACCATTGACCGCCTCGGATTTATCGCCATCAACCGTGCGAGAAATCAAAGCACGGACTCAGATTGATCGGGCCATCTGGCGCAGCTGGGCGGATGTTGGCCTGAAAACTCAAACGATCCAACCGGTGCGCCAAGAGACAAGCGAGCGTGTCCCGTTTGCGATCACGGAAGCCGCACGCATCTATCATTCGGCTGCCAGGAGGTATCAACGCGGCTGGTTCTGACGCTGACCGATTCGGCCGCCTAACCGGAGAACTGGAACTGAAGTACGCGGCCGCCGCGCTTCAGGACGATCTGCCATAGGCGTTGCTGTTGTCCGAGTGTCTTTTCCAAATCGTTCACGGACTCGATCGTCTCGCGACCGATTCTGACGATGATGTCGCCCGGACGGAAGATGTTGGCGGACGCCGACCCGCTGCGCACCGACATCACAACGACCTGTCCTTCTTCCTCCTCCAGACCGAGTTCCTCGGCGAGTGCGGGCAAGAGATTCGCGACGCGCGCGCCATCAAACGGATGTTGCCCTGAAAGATTGCGAACATCGTCGCGCGTTGGTGGCGGAGGTGCCTTGAGTGGCAGCGACAGCGCAACCCGTTTTCCACCTCGCATGACTTCGAACCGCGATTGGTTCCCAACGCCACGCATGACCACCCGATAGTAGACCGATCGCGCGTCGGTGACGTCGAAGCCATCAACGGCGACGATCACATCGCCGGCCTGGAGGCCAGCCTCCGATGCTGGTCCGACCGCGTGCACGCGGGACACCAGCGCCCCGGCGATGCGATCCATGCCCAGGGCGCTCGCGATATCCCGTGTGACGGCCTCAAGCTTCGCGCCCAGCCAGGGACGTTCGACCTTTCGGCCCGTCAAAGCGCTGTCCACATAGAGACGCACAAGATTGGCGGGAATCGCGAAGCCGATACCGTGAGACCCACCGGTACGGGAAAAAATCGCCGTATTGATACCGACCAGCTGTCCGTTCATGTCGATCAGGCCGCCGCCTGAATTGCCCGGATTGATCGCGGCGTCGGTTTGGATGAAGACCTGTGCGTCGGACCGTCCGATTTCGGTGCGCGCCAACGCTGAAACAATGCCTGTGGTTACGGTTTGACCAACCCCGAACGGATTGCCGATCGCCAGCACGACATCGCCGACTTCGAGAGCATCGGAATCGGCAAACTCCAGCGCCGGAAACTGACCGCTATCAGCTTCAATTCGCAGCACAGCAATGTCCGATTTCTCGTCTTGCAGGATGACCTTGGCGTCATATTCGCGCCGGTCGGCGAGGGCCACACGGATCTCGGCGGCTGCGCCGCCACCGCCCTGGATGACGTGGTTATTTGTGACAACGATGCCGTTCTCGTCCACGAGAACACCGGAGCCGAGCGAATTCTGCGCGCGCTCACGCGGCATTCCGAACCCATCACCAAAGAACCTGCGGAAGAACGTATCGTCGAACAAAGCCGGCGCCGAAGTCTGCACGCGGCTCTTCACGTAGACATTGACGACGGCCGGCGCGACGCGTTTCACGATCGGTGAGAAGGAGTACTGCACCGCATCGCGCGACGGAGGCGGTTCGCGATGCTGCGCCTCAACGCGATAAAGCGGGATCGAAAGTGCCAACAGAAATGCGCTGAGAATCAACACTGTCCGTCGCACGGAAAGCATCATGCCCGGCTCCTCTCTTCAGTGAATTCCGGCTACCGGCCCCCGGGGATCGAATGGATCCGCGACTGCGCGACGGTACTCCATCGCCAGCGCGAACTATAAGGCGGAGTTCGACAGGACTGAAAGGCGTGTCATGGTCTCAGGGCGACGGTCATCTGTCGACGGGCGTCTCGACACGCGCGCCGTCTGAAGACCTGCAAAAAGCAAAGCGCGCTGTCCCGGTTGGAACAGCGCGCCAAATCTGTCCGGTTCGAGCACGACTTAGGCGCTCGCACCCTCTTCGCTCTGCTGCGCGGCAACGCGAGCCTTATCGTCCTTGCCCTTCGCCGACGTATCGCGATCAACGAGCTCGATCACAGCGCGCGGAGCATTGTCACCAAAACGGAAGCCTGCCTTCAGGACGCGGCTATAGCCACCGGCGCGATCCTTGTAGCGCGGGGCCAGCGTATCGAAAAGCTTCTTGACCATCGCCTCGTCACGCAGACGGGCAGCCGCCAGACGGCGCGAGTTCAAGTCGCCGCGCTTGGCCAGCGTGATATACTTATCGATGACCCGCTTGAGGTCTTTCGCCTTCGGCAACGTTGTGACGATCTGCTCGTGGCGGATCAGCGCTGCTGCCATATTCGAGAACATCGCCTGGCGATGTCCGCTGTCCCGGCTGAAGCGCCGGCCGAGTTTACGGTGTCTCATAGGTCTTGTCCTTTTGTGAGCTTGTTATGGGGAGGTTCTTCGGCCTCGCCTCGTAGTTCATGTGAGGTCGCTCGTCACGACCTCGCATTCGTCTCTCAGTACTGGTCCTCGAACCGCTTCGCCAGCTCTTCGATGTTGTCCGGCGGCCAGTTCGTGACTTCCATGCCAAGGTGCAGGCCCATGGAGGCGAGCACTTCCTTGATCTCATTCAGCGACTTACGCCCGAAGTTCGGCGTACGAAGCATCTCGGCTTCCGTCTTCTGGATCAGGTCGCCGATGTAAACGATGTTGTCGTTCTTCAGGCAGTTGGCGGAGCGGACAGACAGCTCCAGCTCGTCGACCTTCTTCAGCAGCGCGGCATTGAACGACAGGTCCGGATGCTTGGCTTCTTCGACGTGCCGCTTCGGCT
>JAEYYQ010000290.1 GCA_023428365.1 Pseudomonadota bacterium
CGCCGCCGCCGCATTCAACTCCGGAATGACGAGCGCATTGTCGGCGCAAACCGCGACGGTGGCTTCGCGGGCCAGTGCGGCGAGGCGATCATGCTTCCTGCGGCCGACGACTTCGTTTGCGATCAGAACATCGCTGACGCCACCTTTGACCAGCACTTCGGCCTCCGACACCTTCTGGCAGCATGCGCCGACGGCGCCGAGCGCCATCTGTTTGAGCGCAATGATCGGGGATTTGTGCGACTTGGCATGCGGACGCAGACGCACGCCCGGATAACGGCTGACGAGGCTCGCCATCCGCTGCAGGTTCCGTTCGAAAGCGTCGAGATCGATCAGCAGCGCGGGCGTGTCGACGTCGGCGAGCGGCATGCCCAATTCTGCTGGCGGGGGAAGCGTCACGATGTCGTCTCCTTGGATTTGTCTGGCACACCATCGCCGGCCTGCGGATAGCGGCCGTCGTCAAGCAGCTTGAGCATGTACTCATGATAGGTCAGGCCGGCTGCTTTGGCACGCTTCAGACGGAACAGCATGATGTCCCGCGGCGGATTTTGCCAGACCTTGGCGTGAGCCTTTTTCCACGCGTGCCGCACATACAGCCGTTTGCCCGGCGGCTCGTCGTCGAGGGGTGGGCCGCCGTTGTGACCGATGCCGTGCAGCGGCCATTGCGGCGGTCTGATCCAGTTGCGCACGTTGCTCAAGGCACGACCTTGCGAATGCGGGGAGGACCATCTCTACTTCAAACGGTTTGGCAGCCAAGCGCCGTGCGGACATCTGAGTGCGGATGACGCAGGGATACCCTTTGACATGAAGACAATGTCTGACTTAAGTCAGTTATTGTGCAGGCCGACCCCATCCACCGGTTTCGTCGATTCAGTCGCGCGGTCACGCTGGCCGTGGGCGCACTCGATACGTCGTTTCTCGGGCGAGGGCGGCCACTCGGGTCCGCGCGCGTGCTGAATGCGATCGGTCATGGACGTTCGGACGTCGCTGAGATCCGCGAATACCTGGCGCTGGATTCGGGCCTCATGAGCCGCCTCTTGCGCGGTTTGGAGGATGAGGGGTTGGTGACGACGGAGCCCCATGCCAGTGATGCGCGCCGCCGCGTCGCGGTGCTGACTGACGCGGGACAACGTGAGTTTCGCGCCTATGAGGATCTTTCGAATACGCAGGCCTCGTCACTTCTGAGCACATATCCGCATCCCGAAGAGCTGCTGGCAGCAATGGATCTGATCGCGTCGGCGTTCGGGCGCGACCGGGTGGCATTGGAGGAAGTCGATCCTCGCAGCGACGTCGCGCGCTACTGTTTAGGCGAGTACTATGCCGAACTCGCACGGCGGTTTGAAAAGGGATTTGATGTCTCGCTGTCACGTGATCCCGAGGCGGCAGACATGGTTCGCCCGAGGGGCGCGTTCCTGATTGCGCTCTCGGACGGTCTGCCGCTGGGCTGCGTCGGGCTCAAGGGGACAGGCGGCGAGGTCGCGGAAATCAAACGGCTGTGGGTGGCGCCGAGTGCGCGCGGCCTGGGGATTGGCAAGCGGTTGATGGCTGCGGCCGAAATGGCGGCGCGGGAGCTGTCGATCGAAGTGCTGCGCCTGGACACCAACAGCGCCTTGCCTGAGGCGCTGCAACTCTACCAACGGACGGGCTGGACTGAGATTCCGCGTTTCAACGACGACCCGTATCCTGATCTGTTCTTCCAGAAGGTGCTGTGAGGCGCCGGGGTTGGCGGTATGCAAAATTTGCCAGAGAGGCGATGTTGCATGCTATGAGCCTCTCTGGTCTTCACGCGGATGCCATAGGCTGGGCGTGCAACCGTGATTGAGACGCGATTTAGGGCAAGTCATGCAGGATCGAGCAAAGTCGAACAACCTGATCTCGGGCGCGACCGGCGACTGGGAAGTCGTGATCGGGATGGAAGTGCACGCGCAGGTCAATTCGCGCGCCAAGCTGTTCTCCGGCGCGTCGACGGCCTTCGGCGGTGAGCCCAACAGTCATGTCTCTTTGGTTGATGCCGCGATGCCAGGCATGCTGCCGGTGATCAACGAGGAGTGCATCGCGCAGGCGGTGCGCACCGGGCTCGGTCTCAAGGCCGAAATCCACCTGAAGAGCGTGTTCGACCGCAAGAACTACTTCTATCCCGACTTGCCGCAGGGCTATCAGATCTCGCAGTACAAGCAGCCGATCGTTGGCGAGGGCGAGGTCGAGATCGACGTCGACGGCGAGACCATGACCGTTGGCATTGAGCGTCTGCATCTCGAGCAGGACGCGGGCAAGTCGATCCACGATCAGCATCCCGATTACTCCTACGTCGATCTCAACCGCTCCGGCGTGGCGCTGATGGAGATCGTGTCGCGGCCCGACCTGCGCTCGTCGAAGCAGGCGCAGGCGTACGTGACCAAGCTGCGCACCATTCTGCGCTACCTCGGCACCTGCGACGGCGACATGGAGAAGGGCAACCTGCGCGCCGACGTCAATGTCTCGGTGCGTAAGCCCGGTGATCCGCTTGGTACGCGCTGCGAGATCAAGAACGTCAACTCAATCCGCTTCATCGGCCAGGCTGTCGAGACGGAAGCGCGTCGCCAGATCGGCATCATCGAAGATGGTGGCACCATCGACCAGGAGACGCGGCTGTTCGACCCCGGTAAGGGTGAGACGCGCTCCATGCGTTCCAAGGAAGAAGCGCACGACTATCGCTATTTTCCCGATCCCGATCTGCTGCCGCTGGAGCTGGAACAGTCCTGGGTCGATGGTCTCAAGGCGCATCTGCCGGAGCTGCCGGACGAGAAGAAAGCGCGCTTCATCAAGAGCTTCGGACTGTCTGACTACGATGCAGGCGTGCTGGTGGCCGAGCGCGAGTCGGCGGATTACTTCGAGCAGGTCGCGAACGGCCGCGACGGCAAACTCGCCGCCAATTGGGTCATCAACGAGCTGTTCGGCCGACTCAACAAGGAAGGTCACGACATCGAGCACTCGCCGGTATCGGCCAAGCAACTTGGTGGGATCGTCGAGCTGATCGCCTCCAACACCATCTCCGGAAAGATCGCCAAGGATCTGTTCGAGATCGTATGGACCGAGGGCGGCGACCCAGCCGAGATCGTCGAGAAGCGCGGTATGAAGCAGGTCACTGACACCGGCGCCATCGAGACTGCGGTCGATGCGGTGATCGCGGCCAATCCGGATAAGGTCGCGCAGGTGCAGGCCAAGCCGTCGATGCTCGGCTGGTTCGTCGGGCAGGTGATGAAGGGTACGGGCGGCAAAGCCAACCCAGCCGCCGTCAACGAGGTCCTGAAGAAGAAGCTCGGGATCTGACCGCAATTAGATTACTGGGCGCTCTCTCACCGTTCTGCCTGCGCAGACGGGCATCCAGTCGCGTGTCCACTACGCCGGGACGTATTGTGCAATCAGCGAGATGACCTGGATTTCCGCCTGCGCGGAAATGATGGGAAATGCGAGCAACGCGGCGCATAGCATAAGGCCCGCGCCGGGAGGCACGGGCCGCAAACTTGGAACCCCAAAAGTTCGGACGATTAGAACAGGCCCTCGAACTTCTTCTTGAAGCGCGACAGGCGGCCACCGCGGTCGAGCAGCTTCTGGTCGCCGCCGGTCCAGGCCGGATGCGTTGTCGGGTCGATGTCGAGGGTCA
>JAEYYQ010000318.1 GCA_023428365.1 Pseudomonadota bacterium
GGCGCAGCCGCTTTCCGCTTGGGTTTACGTCGCGCTGGCTTCTTCACAACCGCCCCGAATCCTACGGAATGCTCCGTAGTACGATTATGCTCAGCCGCACCTACCAAGCGGGTTTAACAATAGGAGCCAAGGTTCGTTAACAACAAGAGAACCCGGGCAGCTATTCACGTAAAACTGCAGGGTCTGTGTCACGCGTGCATCTCAGGTCAGGCCGACCATCGCGCGCACATCATTGGGGGTGGCGCCCGCTGCTCTCAATGCGCGCAACGACGTATCCCGTGCGCTCTTGGCGAGTTTGCGCCCCGAAGCATCCGTAATCAGACGATGGTGGTGGTAGATGGGTTCAGGCAGGCCAAGGAGCACCTGCAGCAGGCGATGCAGATCGGTCGCCGCGTACAGATCCATCCCACGGGTGACGTGAGTGACGCCCTGCCTGGCGTCGTCCACGACCACGGCCAAGTGATAGCTCGCCGGGACATCCTTGCGGACGATAACAGCATCGCCCCAACGCTCAGGCCGGGCCGCGACACGGCGCGTCGCACCATCCGCTGCAAATTCGATGAAGATCAATGGCTCGCCCGCCATGCGCTCCCGCGCGAGCGCCAGTGCCCGCGTCATATCGAGGCGCATGGCGTACGCTTCACCGGCTGCCTTGCGACGCAAAACATCAGCTTGCGAAAGTCCGATCGCCGTCCGCGAAATCAGCGGCGCGCCGTCCGGATCGACATGCGATGGGTTCGCGGACAAACGGGCTGCGAGTTCCGCACGCGTGGCAAAGCACGGGTACAGAACACCGAGACCCGTAAGTTCCACCGCAGCCGCGCGATAGTCCGCGAAATGTTGCGATTGCCGCAGAACCGACTCTTCCCAAGTCAGACCCAGCCAGCGAAGATCCTCGAAAATCTGGTCGACGTAGGCATCACGCACACGCGTGATGTCGATGTCCTCGATCCGCAGCAAAAAGCGACCGCCATATCGGCGCGCCAGCTCAAATCCGGTCAGCGCGGAGAGGGCATGACCGAGATGCAATTCCCCGTTTGGGCTCGGAGCGAAACGGAATATTGGCGCAGGGCTCATCGCGCATTCCTGCAAGTCCGCGGTTTCATGGGCGGGACAGCTTGGGCTAGTGTATCTAGCGATATGTTCCGCGGAAGCAATCTCTCACACCATGGCCAAAGCACGCAGCGTCAGCACGCAAAAACTGGTTGTCACCGGCCTTATTGAATCTGACGACGACATCAAGGCGGGCATCAAGGCGATCCGGCGCAAATGCCCGCATCTGCGGCGGTTGCATGACATCGTTGGTGATCCGCCGCTTCGGCGTCGCGCCGCCGGTTTCGAGGGCTTGGCCCGCATTATCGTCGCCCAGCAGCTTTCTGTCGCGAGCGCCACCGCGATCTGGAACCGTCTGGAAATCGCGATTGCGCCGGCGAGCGCGGCAACACTTCTTGCCGCCAGCGACGAAACTTTACGCGCCTGCGGTCTGTCGGCCGGGAAGGTCCGCACCTTACGCAATATCGCCGTGGCGGTCGCAGCCGACGAACTCCAAATCGAAAGCCTTGGCGCACTGTCGGACGAGGCCATCCACGAGCAATTGACGCGCGTGAATGGAATCGGTCCCTGGACTGCCGACATTTTCCTCATGTTCTGCCTCGGCCGCCAGGATGCGTTTGCCGCCGGAGACCTCGCGCTGCAGGTTGCGGCTGACAATCTCATGCAGCTCGGTGGACGGCCTTCGCAGAATGAGCTTCTGGAGTTAGCAGAACGCTGGCGCCCCTGGCGTGGCGTCGCGGCTCGTTTGCTATGGGCATACATTCCCGTTCTGAAAAAACGCGACTCAGCCATTCCCGTTTAGATGCCAGTGACGAGAGATTCATGCGCCCACTCGACCCACCGCGACGCGAACCGAAACACGTCAACAGCCTTGTGGTGCTGACCCATGGCTATGGTGCCAACGGCGAAGATCTGATTGCGCTGGCCGATGCCTGGGCGGATTCAATGCCGGATGTCGCATTCGTTGCCCCCGATGCACCCGAATCGCTACCGGACGCGGGACCTATCGCTCGCCAATGGTTTGCCCTGACGTTCCGCGATCCCTATGAACTGTGGAATGGCGTGTCTGCGGCCGGACCCGCACTCGATCGATTTCTCGATACTGAACTGCAGCGATATGGCTTGGCGCCGAGCCGGTTGGCCTTGGTCGGCTTCAGCCAAGGCACCATGATGGCACTCCATGTTGGATTGCGGCGGTCGGTGGCTCCGGCCGCCATCGTCGGCTTTTCAGGGCTGATTGCAGGCGCCGACCATCTCGCCGCCGATATCGTATCCCGGCCGCCGGTTCAGCTGATCCACGGCGAGCTGGACGAATTGATTCCGTTCGAGGCCCTGCACATGACGCGCGAATCACTCGCTGCTGCCGGAATTCCCGTCGAATGGCACATGCGACCGGGGCTGGGTCACGGTATTGATCCCGAAGGATTTCGGTTGGCCGGCAGCTTCTTGCGTGATTCGCTGCGGCGCAGTGGATAAATCGCGATCCTCGCTCGCTAGCTTGCTGTGACAATTCGCAAATTCACGATCCTCGGCCCCGGCTTCACAGAGCCGACATGCATCTATAGTATCCGGGTCTAGCGCGAGTGCGACGTGCAGTAGTCTCAATCCGTAAGGGTCGAGTGCAGGAAGCACGATCGTGACAGCTGCAGCGACACTGCCGGACTCGATGCCGGCACTGGTTCTGAACGCCGATTTTCGGCCTCTCAGCTATTATCCGTTGTCCCTCTGGAGCTGGCAGGACACGATCAAGGCGGTGTTCCTGGATCGCGTCAACATCGTTTCAGAGTACGATGCGCACGTTCACAGCCCATCCTTCGAGATGCGCGTGCCCAGCGTCGTAGCGCTGAAAACCTATGTAAAACCGGCGCTTTATCCCGCATTTACGCGATTCAATGTGTTCTTGCGGGATCGATTCAGCTGCCAGTATTGCGGCGCGCGAAACGACCTGACGTTCGACCATGTGATCCCGCGCTCACGCGGCGGGCAGACCCGCTGGGATAATGTGACAACCGCGTGCTCGCCCTGCAATCTGGCCAAAGGCGGCGATATGCCGGACAAGGCCGGCATGATGCCGAGGCTCATGCCGTACCGGCCGACAGTTTTCGAACTGCATCGTAACGGCAGGCTGTTTCCGCCGAATTACCTGCATGAAAGCTGGCTGGATTATCTCTATTGGGATACCGAGCTCGAGCCTTAGCGTCTTTCACGCTTCGCGCAAAAAAAAATGACCCCGGCGATAACCGGGGTCAGGCGATCGAGATACAGACGATGGAATTTGGCTTCAGGCCGCCTTGCGCGTCTCATTCAGGCAGAGCCGTTCTGCGAGTGCGTCGACGGCTTTGCTCCAGCAGAGCGCCTCTGACGACTCCTCGGACAGACCGAAAGCCTTCATCGCATCCGCGGGCGTGCCGCCATCGCGGAAGATTCGCGCGCAAATCTGCCGGGCGACTCCGGTTGCGGAGTGCCATTGCATCGGATTGATGTGACTGCGGTTCATAGCGTTTGCCTCAACTTGTTCACGCGGCATTGGCGCCGGACCTCAACAGGGGGCAAGCACACCAAACGCTCTGGCATCACTACGCGGGACCGTGGAATTGTGAAGCCTTCGAGGAGACAGGTCTGTCGTACGTCGTGTGTGCTTGCCAACTCGCGGGAGGCGATTTCTCGCCTCCAATTCGATTGTCGTTCCTAATTCTTCGTCGACCGCAGTGCGCTGCTGCTGGGCTTGGTCGGGCTCTCGTTTGTCTCTTGCGCTTTAATCAAGTCGCTCAAGACGGAACCCACCACGCTCTGCAACGGGCGCCAGGAACTTTCGACGGTCTGGCGAACTGTTTGCATGACTTACGCCTCACTGAAGACGCCGGTTTGATACGACCGGCATGGTCCCCTGTGCCTGATGCAAGCCACTTTTCCGAGACACGGGCCGGATTGAACCGGAACCCTTACTGGCGATCTTTGCGAGCCGCTCGGCCATACGCCTGAACTTTGCCACCGTCGCGGCCCGCTTGATCTTCAGAAAAGCACTTCGCAGCGCTTCTTTTGGGGAGATGCCGTACACACACGCTACCGAACGCAACGAAACGCTACTGATACTGAGACGCAGACTGGAACTCGTACTCTCACGCGAACTGGTACTCTGACGCACACCTCGGCCAATGAACGCGCTGGCCGTTACTCCGGTTGCCGATACGCTGGCAATTTTCGCGGAACGCTTGAACAAAGACCGCGGCAAACTGGATGAAGAGCTCACGCTACGCGGGACGCTTGACACGAGTACGCTCCTCACTCTTTTACTCGTTTTGTTCGCACTGTGTTCCGCGAACAAGCCAAATTAAACCTTGTCGTGTGACCGGATAGTGACACGACTT
>JAEYYQ010000336.1 GCA_023428365.1 Pseudomonadota bacterium
ATCCGGGACAGGCATCCTGAAAATGTATTTCTCGGATTTCGGGATATTCTCGAAGCTCGACACCGGGATTCCGAAATTCTTCGCAAGCACTTCTTTCGGGGTATGCGCGAAGAGCTCCGTAATCAACAGCGTCTGGTTCTCCGAGAAATTCCCGTCATCGAAAACAAGGAGAAATTCCGTGCCCTCGGCCAGCCCCTGAATCGAATGAGGCACGCCCGGTGGGATAAGCCACACATCTCCCGGCTCGAGATCGTCGACCACGACATGACGACCGGAGTCCACGACGGTGAGGCGCACCCTGCCTTGAAGAATATAGGCCCACTCCGATTCTTTGTGCCAATGCAGTTCGCGCACGACGCCAGGACCCAGGCGCATATTGACCGCAGCGAGAGATTTGGCGGCCGGCAATTCACGCACGGTTATCTCGCGTGCCCAGCCGCCATCCTCCAGCCGGTTATGCGCCATCGCAAAAGGAAACTTCAGGTTGGGAATATTTCCGGTGTCGGATTCTGGGGGTGTGAAAACGTCAGGGTTCTGCAAATCCAGCTCGACATTGCGCGCACCGGGATCGGTCGCGCCTTTGCCGCCGCGGATCGGTTGAGGGGCATCGTGGATGCTATCATGTGCCATAGAACACCCATTTGCTCGCTTCCTGCCCACCACGTCTCGTGGCTGTGGCGTCCAACGTCGGCGCGCAACTTGGGTTTCACGGAGACGCGAAAAGATAATTGGAAAGCGGGAAATCGGAATCAGCCAAAATCGTATCAACCCGTGACACAGAAAACAGGCGAAGGTCTATGACGTCTCGGGCTGGGGTCGATTGCGGTCAGCCGCGGGGCCTCCGATTGCATTCGGCCAGCGCGGCGGCGATTTATGTGCGTCTCAATTCCAGAAATACGACAGCAGACCGATATTCGGCGGTGGCGATTTGAAATCGGCCATCGCGACCTGCATTTCCGAATACAGCTTCGGCAGCCACTGCGGATGCCCGGCCTCGATCGTCGGGATGCTGCGGCGGCGGAAATCCGTCGGTGCAATGATCAGCTTGATGTTCGACAGCCCGGTTTGCGCGGCCAGCACAAATAGTTCTTCGGCGGCCTCGTCGCCAACGGCGATGCAGCCGACCGACACAGCCTTGCCGTGGATCATGATATCGCCACCCAGATTGGAGCGACCTTCCTGCTTGGCCATCTCGCGATCGAAGGTGTTCGGATAATTGACACGCAGCGAGACGTGATACTTGCTGTTCGGGTTGAGGAACGAGATGTTGTAAATTCCCTCGGGGACCTGCTTATCGCCCTGGCGCAATTTCGGGCCGGCCTTGCCGCTGGCAGCGGTCACCGGATAGCGATGGATGAACGTCCACTCTTCGCTACCTTCCGGCCGCGCGAACAGCTCCAGCATTTTATCGTCCTTGACCGCGACCATCGCGATCTCCGCCGGCTGCCAGTTGGCCTTGGCGGCGCGGAACTTGGCGTCGAGCCGCGCGCTCGCTCCCGGCGAGATCTGCGCCAGGCGAGGCACAAGCCGCGGATCACGCAGCAGGTTGTTCCTCGGCAGCCGCTGCGCGTAAGCGCCACCAATCCGCGCGGCTTCTGCCTGCGCCTTTGGATTCTCTCGTGTTTCCACGACCCATGGTTCGGCAACCTCGGCTTCCGGCTCCGGCACATCAGCTTCGGCGATATCGTCGGGCTGCGGTGCCTCGTCATCAAGCTCGCGCTCTTCAGCAATCGGCGGCAGTGGTTGCGCCATCGATAGCGTGCCCGCATCGAGCGACACGTAAGCGAAGCGGCGCACGGGATCGGTTGGCGCGGGAGGGATGATCTCGAACGATGACAGCTGTCCAACAATCGCATCGTCTTCCGACGCCGTCAGACTGATGACGCCCATGTTGTCCAGCGCCAACGTTCCCACGGCAGTCGCAATCGACGTCGCGACAGTCAGTGCCAGGAGTGCCGGTTTACCCAATCTCATGCCTTCGCGCACCGCGTCATGCCGTTCAGTATCCGGCCCGGATCAATGACCGATTCGCCTTGTGTGGCGAGCGTCACGATGCCGGACCGAATCTCACAGTGCCCCCAGTTTGCGGCGAAAGACGGGTGAAAAGCTAGTCATCTTGCGGGGATAGCACATGGTCCGCCGTCGGCGGATCAAGATGCGGCGTTCTTCTTAGCCTCAGCCATCAGCTTTTCCTCCTGCGCACGCAGCTCCGGAGTCATGGCGTCGCCGAAGTCTTCCATCTCGAATACGGGGCGGATTTCGACGTCACACTCTTCGGCGTGCGGGTTAGGGCAGCGCTTCAGCCAAGCGACGGCCTCGTCCATATCCTTGACCTTCCAGATCCAATAGCCGGCAATCACCTCTTTGCTCTCGGCAAACGGGCCGTCGATCACGGTTCTGTTCTTGCCCGAGAACCGCACGCGCTTGCCCTTGGACGTCGGATGTAGCCCCTCGCCTGCCAGCATCACGCCGGCCTTCACCAGTTCCTCGTTATATTTGCCCATCTCGGTCAGCAGCTCCGTATCCGGCATCTCACCGGCTTCGGAT
>JAEYYQ010000353.1 GCA_023428365.1 Pseudomonadota bacterium
GGTCCCGGGAGATCGGATCGTCGGCGTTCTGCTGCCTGCAGAGGGAATCCGGATTTTCCAGATCCACTCCCCGCGCTTGAAGGACTATGAGCAGCAAAGCTGGGTCGATGTGACCTGGGATATCTCCGCCGACAAGCCGGAACGGTTCCCGGCCAGGCTCGTCGTCACCGCCATCAATGAACCGGGAACGCTGGCTCAGATTGCCCAGGTGATCAGCGAGGCCGAGGGCAACATCGATAATTTGCGGATGGTGCGGCGCGCCACCGATTTTACGGATATGCTGCTCGAAGTCGAAGTCTGGGACCTCGAGCACTTGAACAGGATCATTGCGGGCTTGCGGTCGAAGCCTGTCGTCAGCAATGTGGAGCGCTCATTCGATTGACCGGGACCGCCTTGGTCAGCAGGAGAGAAAGAGATTTCAATGGCGATGTATCCGGACACTCCCTTTCAGCGCCTTGGCGTAAACATCGATCACGTCGCAACCATCCGCAACGCCCGAGGCGGCCGGCATCCCGACCCCTTGCGTGCCGCGCATCTGGCCATCGAAGCCGGGGCCGACGGCATCACGGCCCATCTGCGCGAAGACCGTCGCCATATTTCCGATACGGACATCGCGCGTCTCAAAGCCGAACTCACCCGGCCCCTCAACCTCGAGATGGCCGCGACCGAAGAAATGCTGGCGATTGCTCTCCGCCATGTCCCGAATGCGTGCTGCCTGGTGCCTGAGAAGCGCGAGGAGCGCACCACCGAGGGCGGTCTCGACGTCGCAGGCGGCCAGGATCACCTGGCGGGGTATGCGTCGCAATTGAAGGATGCCGGTATCCGGGTCTCGCTGTTCATCGAAGCAGATGCCCGGCAGATCGAAGCGGCGGCAGCGGTCGGCGCCGATATCATCGAGCTGCATACGGGCCGCTACTGCGAATATGCTCTCGAGGATGATCCCAAGGGCGTTGCCAGGGAATTGGAGCGGCTGCGCGAAGCTGCCCGTATCGCTGCTGAAGCCGGGATCGAAGTCCATGCCGGCCATGGGCTCACCTACAACACGGTCGCCCCGGTGGCGCGGATTCCGCAGATCATCGAGCTCAACATCGGACACTTCCTGATTGGAGAGGCGATCTTTGGCGGTCTGCACTCCGCGGTGAGGCGCATGCGTGTGCTGATGGATGAAGCGCGCGCAAGCGTCACAGGCCGTCGCAGCGCCTGATCGCGATGATTCTCGGACTCGGCAACGACATCATCGATATCGACCGGATCGAGCGTACCATCGAGCGTTTCGGCGATCGCTTCCTGAATCGCATCTTTACCGACGTCGAACGAGCCAAATCCGACAGGCGGCGCCAGCGCGCCGCATCCTATGCCAAGCGCTTCGCTGCGAAGGAGGCGTGCTCCAAGGCGCTGGGAACGGGTTTCAGGAGGGGCGTTTTCTGGCGCGATATGGGCGTCATCAATCTGCCATCGGGGCGGCCAACGCTTCATCTGACAGGCGGCGCGGCCGACCAGCTGCGACGCATCACGCCGGCAGGCTTTTCGGCGCGCATCGATTTGACACTGACTGACGATTACCCACTCGCACAGGCCATCGTCATTATTTCCGGCGTACCCATCGACGGCGGGAATGGTTGAGCCAGCAGAGGCTGCAATCTGCCGTATTTGCGTGACGAGTCCTGAGGGTTTATAGCGGGCGGACTGACTGCGGGCTGCGCCGACATCAACGGCCCCGCCGAGGAGCATGACATGAGCTTGCACAGCGACACCGGCAAGAAGCACGACAGCGGCTGGTGGGAAACCGTCAAAATCATCATTCAGGCGCTTGCGCTGGCCATGATCGTGCGCGTGTTCTTCTATCAGCCCTTCAACATTCCCTCAGGGTCGATGAAGTCGACCTTGCTGGTGGGCGACTATCTGTTCGTCTCCAAGCTCTCTTATGGTTACAGCCGCTAATCCTTCCCGTTCGGGGTCAACCTGTTTTCTGGCCGCGTCTGGGCAGCAGAACCGCAGCGCGGCGACGTCGCGGTGTTCAAGCTGCCGCGCGACAACTCAACCGACTACATCAAGCGCGTGATCGGTCTGCCGGGCGATGAAGTGCAGATGCGCCAGGGCGTGCTCTACATCAACGGTACAGCCGTGCCGAAGACCCGCGTCGGCGATTTCGTGACGCGCGAGGATGACGGGATCGTCCGGCGCATTCCCCAGTATCAGGAGACGCTGCCCAACGGCGTGAAATACAAAGTGCTCGATTCCGAGCCCAACGGCGCCTTCGACAACACGAGCGTGTTCAAGGTTCCCGCCAATCACTACTTCATGATGGGCGACAATCGCGACAACTCGACCGACAGCCGCGCACAATGGGGCGTCGGCTATGTGCCGTTCGAGAATTTCGTCGGGCGCGCCGAAATCATCTTCTTCTCCGGCGAGTTCGATAACCCGGACGCTTTCCGCCTGACGACACCCTGGACCTGGCCCGGCGACATCCGTTGGGATCGCTTCTACACACTGGTGCGCTGAACTCACGTGACACGCCCGAGAAAAACGACGTCCGAACTCGAAAAGCGGCTCGGCTACGCGTTCAAGAGCCGGGATCTGCTGGACCGTGCGTTGACCCACGCCAGCGTCCGGTCCCAGCGCGGGATGATGCATGATAACGAGCGGCTGGAATTTATCGGCGACCGGGTTCTCGGGCTTGCCGCCGCCGAGATGCTGCACGAGGCCTATCCGCTCGCGAACGAAGGCGAGTTGGCGCGCCGCTACAACCGATTGGTCCGCGGTGCAGCCTGCAGCGTCGTCGCCCGCCGTATCGGATTAGGCTCGTTTCTGATCCTCAGTGAAAGCGAGGACGAAAGCGGCGGCCGCGAGAAAGAGACCATCCTGGCGGATGCGGTAGAGGCCTTGCTGGGCGCGGTATTCATCGAGGCGGGTTTTGACACCGCACGCAACGTCGTGCGCAATTTGTGGAGCGCTCAGGTCGAGGATCTCCCGCACGTGGTCGCCGATCCGAAATCGGCGTTGCAGGAGTGGGCGCAGGGGCGGGGCCTCGAACTTCCAGCGTACATTGCCGTTTCCCGTACCGGTCCCGATCACGCACCCCACTTCATAACGGAAGTGCATATTTCCGGTCGCAAACCAGCACGTGGCGAAGGTGCATCGAAACGGCAAGCCGAACAGGCCGCCGCCAGCGCATTGCTCGCCCGCGAAGGCGTCATGCTCGATGCTGCCACCCCGAAACGCTCAGACAAGAAGCCGTCCCATGGCTGAGGACGATACGTCATCATCTGAACACGCCGCACCCGATACCCGCTGCAGCTTCATCGCGGTGATTGGGGCTCCGAACGCGGGCAAGTCGACGCTGGTCAATCAGCTCGTCGGCACGAAGGTGAGCATTGTTTCGCGGAAGGTGCAGACGACGCGCATTCCGGTGCGCGGCATCGTCATTCAGGGCAAAAGTCAGCTCGTCTTCCTCGACACGCCGGGCATCTTCCGTCCGCGCCGGCGACTTGATCGCGCGATGGTGGAAGCGGCCTGGGCCGGCGCGCTGGATGCCGACGCCGTCGTGCTGCTGGTCGATGCCGTCAAAGGGATCGATGAGGATGTCGAGCGCGTCCTGCAGCGGCTATCAGATTCGAAATCGGCCAAAGTCCTGGTGCTGAACAAAGTCGATCGGCTCCACGATAAAAAATCACTGCTGGATCTCGCCCAGAACCTCACCCAGCGCATTGCGTTCGACAGGGTGTTCATGGTGTCCGCGCTCGACGGCAGCGGCACCGAGGACCTCAAGGTTTACCTCGGGGAGACGGCGCCTCCGGGTCCGTGGCACTATCCGGAAGACGAAGTTTCCGATCTCAGCGAGCGCAAGCTGGCAGCCGAGATCACGCGCGAAAAAATCTACGAGCGGCTGCACGACGAATTGCCGTACGCGCTCACGGTCGAGACGACCGATTGGAAAAACCACAAAGACGGCTCTGCGCGCGTCGAGCAGACGATTTTCGTCGAGCGCGAAAGCCAGCGCATGATCGTGCTCGGCAAAGGCGGGGCGACCATCAAACAGATCTCGATGGATGCGCGCACCGAACTCGGACGGTTGCTCGACCATCCCGTGCACCTGTTCCTGTTCGTGAAGGTGCGCGAGAGCTGGGCTGACGATCCCGAGCGCTATCGTGAGATGGGGCTCGAGTTTCCGAAGGAATGAGCCGTGCGTCTCACCGGCCATGATGGCCGATCATTGCGAGCCGCGTCATGAACTGGTCCGATGAAGGCGTCGTCCTGTCGGTCAAATCCCACGGTGAAACGGCGGCCATCGCGGAACTGCTGACGCGGTCGCATGGTCGGCATTTCGGTCTCGTACACGGGGGGCAGGGGCGTAAGCTGCGACCGGTGCTGCAGGTCGGCAACCACGTCGATGTGACGTGGAAAGGCCGGCTGGAGGAAAACCTCGGGTTCTTCACCGTCGAACTGCGCAAGGGCTATGCCGCCGCCGCGATGCAGGATGCCGCCGCGCTGAGCGGGCTGACGTCGCTGTGCGCGCTGTCTCGGTTCCTGCCGGAGCGCGATCCGCATCCCAATCATTTCGAGATCACGCTGTTCGTGCTCGGCTATCTCGATGACATCCAGGTCTGGCCTGCACTGTATGTGCGCTGGGAGTTGAGCCTGCTCAGTGAGCTGGGTTTCGGGCTGGATCTCACCGCCTGCGCGGCGACGGGCGCGAACGACAATCTCATCTGGGTCTCGCCGAAATCAGGCCGGGCCGTGTCAGCGAGTGCGGGCGAGCCGTACCAGGATCGACTGCTGCGGCTGCCACCTTTTCTGACCGGTGCCTATCGCGATACCGTCACGCATCAGGATGTGTTGGATGGCCTCGCGCTGACGGCGGCGTTTCTCAAAAGCCGCGTTCTCGATCCAGCGGGCCTTTCGATGCCGGAAGGGCGACAACGCCTCGTGTCGACGCTCTCACGCCGGTCCGCCACCTAGACCGTTCGATAAACACGATCCGTCTACCGCCGCGCCGATGGCACGATATCCGCGATCATCTCCAAATCGGCCACGAAACGCCTCATCTCGCGTATCCGCATGTCGTCTTCACGCAAGCGCAGGATCGCGGAAGGATGTACCGTCACCAACAGCGGCCGACCGTCTGAGGTCTCCCGGATATGGCCGCGCATCTGATCAATCTTGCCCGGTCGGCCGGTCAGCGACCGCACAGCCGTCGCGCCGAGAGCAACGGTAAGTTTCGGCGCAATAATCTCGAGTTCCAGATCGAGCCACCACTTGCAGCGATCGATCTCGTAGACATTCGGCTTTTGATGCAGGCGGCGTTTGCCACGTTCGACATGCTTGAAATGCTTCACGGCGTTCGTGACGTACATGCGGTCTCGGTTCAGTCCCGCCGTCTCGATGGCCTGGTCGAGGAGGCGGCCGGCCGGGCCGACGAACGGCAATCCGCGCCGGTCCTCAACATCGCCCGGCTGCTCGCCCACCAGCATGACGCGCGCATCGGCAGGTCCGGCGCCGAACACAGTTTGTGTGCCCATCTTGTAGAGCGGACAACGTTGGCAGCTGCGCGCATCTTGCGCCACATTCCGCAGCTCAGGATCGGATTCAGCGAGGACGGTGGACATGCGGCGGGCTCCACTTGAAGACCCCCATATGAACCCGCGCTACGCCGTTTGGTTCAGGCCGTTACCTCGCGCGCCAAAGCCGCGCCCGATGTCAGAAAGGCCTCGATCTCCTCTGCGGAATATCCCGCTTCTGCCAGGATCTCGCGCGTGTGCTGTCCAAGAACCGGCGCAGGACCAGCGACCTTTCCCGGCGTTTCCGAGAACTTCACCGGCAATCCGATCGTCTGGATGTGACCAGCAATAGGATGATCCACGGTCGGCACCATCTCGCGGGCGACGGTCTGCGGATGGGCGTGCATCTCCTTGATCGACAACACGGCTCCGGCAGGGATCCCGACGCGATCGAAAGCCGTCATCCACTCGGCTGTGGTGCGCATCTTCATCCGCGGATTGATGCGCTCCAGCAGCGCTTCGAGGTTCGCCATACGGCCGGGATTGTCCACGAAGCGCGGATCATTCTTGAGGTCCGGGTCGCCGATCTGGTCGGTGAATTCGTGCCAGATCTTCTGATTGGGCGCGGCAATGTTAATCCAGCCATCTTTCGTTTGGAACGCCTGGTAGGGCGCAGACAGCGGGTGCGCGGAACCCAGCGGTCCCGGCGAAATGCCGGTCGCGAAGGCAATCGCGGATTGCCAGTAGGTATGAATGATGCCTGCCTCGAACAGCGATGTGTCGACGCGCTGTCCTTCTCCCGTTTTCAGTTTGTGCGCATACGCGGCGCACACACCCATCGCCGAAAGAACGCCCGCGGTGATGTCGGCGATCGGACCGCCGACCTTGACCGGCGGACGCCCCGGACCTTCGCCGGTGATCGCCATCAGGCCTGACATGCCCTGCGCGACGAGATCGAAGCCACCGTGCTCTCCCAGCGGGCCACTGCGGCCGTAGCCTGAAACCTCGCAATAGATCAGCCCCGGATTGATGTTTTTCAGAACATCATAGCCAAGCCCCAGGCGCTGCATGGTGTCGTGCCGGTAGTTCTCGATCAGCACATCGGCCTGGGCGACGAGCCGCTTGAGAATGTCCTTGGCGCCCGGATTTTTCAGGTCGAGCGCGATGCCGCGCTTGTTGCGGTTCATCATCATGAAGGCCACCGGCTCGCCGTTGATATCCGGCGGTCGCATACGGCGCGTGTCGTCACCACCCGCGATTTTCTCGACCTTCACGACGTCCGCGCCCATGTCGGCCAGCATCAGGCCGCAGATCGGGCCTGCCATGATGTGGCTGAGATCGAGAACGCGCATCCCTTTGAGAGGGCCCTTACGGGCTGTCTGACTCAAGGCCGTTTCCCCTTTAGTTCTTATGGTTGAATTCCTTGGGCGATTTAACGGTGTTTGGAGCAGGAGTCTCAAACACTTTCGACAGATCGTTTCCCTCCAAGACAGGCCTCCCTCGACGCGAAGTCGCGAGTCAGACACACTCACTGGTCGTGGCTTCGTTCTGTCGCATCGGCCTCAACCCGTTCTAGAGGAGACGAACGCATGAAGACGGACGCGCAATCCCTGATAGTCATGGCGCTGATCGGCATTCTTGCCGGATTTCTCGCCTCAGTGGTGGTAGGCGGCGGCGGTGGCTTGCTGTGGTACCTGATCGTCGGCTTGGTTGGATCATTCGTCGGCGGCCTACTGCTGGGCTCACTGGGAACCAGCCTCGGCATCAGCAACCCAATCGCATCTCAGATCGTGACCGCCACAATCGGTGCGATCATCGTCATCATATTGGCACGCATGATTGCATAGTCCTGCGGTGCCGGGCGCTCTCTAAACACTCACAGCCCTCAAAGGAGGGGACCATGGATTTCGGGCCTTACACCCCATACAT
>JAEYYQ010000408.1 GCA_023428365.1 Pseudomonadota bacterium
ATTCATAAGAGAAAAGCCGGCGGTTCGATCCGCCGGCCCTTCGGATGTCAGCGCGGTGCCCGCTTGGCGAGTATCCGCTGAAGCGTGCGGCGGTGCATGTTGAGCCGCCGCGCTGTCTCGGAGACGTTGCGATTGCACAGTTCATACACCCGCTGGATATGCTCCCAACGCACCCGGTCAGCTGACATCGGGTTCTCGGGCGGTGAAGCCTTGGCGTTGGTCGGCGCCAGCAACGCATCCGTCACGTCATCGGCGTCGGCGGGTTTGGCCAGATAGTCGACCGCGCCCATCTTCACGGCCGAGACCGCTGTCGCGATATTGCCATAGCCGGTGAGCACGATCGCCCGGGCATTGGGGCGCATCCGCGCCAGCTCGGCGATGACATCGAGGCCATTCCCGTCCTCAAGGCGCATATCGACCACCGCAAATGCTGGCGGCCTCTGGCGAATGAGATCCAATCCCTCAGCGACGGAATGTCCGCTGCGGACATCGAAGCCACGCGTTTCCATGGCGCGGACAAGCCGCTGCAGGAACGCGCGGTCGTCATCGACGATCACGAGCGATGCATCTTCGGGGAGTTCGTCTTTGCTAAATGAAAAGTCTTCGGCCACGGCACAGTTCTCCTGACCCCTCTCTATATAAACGTCGAAATGCCGCAGCCAAGCCCTATGTTCCGAGATTCTGTCTTTATTGTTGGGCGCTTGGTGCTGCAACTTCGGATTGAGGTGGCATGGCTGGCTTGGCGGAAGCAGGTTCGAATACGTTGCGGGGCCAGGTGATTTTGACCACGGCGCCCCGTTCCGGAGCCGGGCGATTGTCTAGTGCGATGCTTGCTCCTGAGCGCTCTAGCAGTGTCTTGGCAATAAAGAAGCCGAGGCCCAGGCCTGTTCTGCGCTTGGCCTCGGCGCTGGAGCTGCCGGCTGGTCTGGTTGTCAGGTAGGGCTCGCCGAGTGAATCCATGACGTCGGGATGAAACCCAGGACCGTCATCTTTTACTTCGATTTCAAGGGTTTGCTCGTTCCAGACGGCCGTGATGTCGACCCTGGTACGGGCAAAATCGACGGCGTTCTCGATCAGGTTTCCAAACCCGTAGATCAGGCCCGGTCGGCGTTCGCCCAGGGGCTCGCGAGCGGCTTGGTCGGTAACGCCTGGAGCGGGCGAGCGGCTGATGCTGATGATCACCGGCGACGCCCGATACGGTTCTGCCGCCTCTTCCAGAAGCTGACTCACGGACAGGCTGGCATGGAGCGGATCCTGCTCGCTTGGTTGCCGGGTCAACTTCTGGAGGATTTCCCGGCATCGTTCAGCCTGACTGTGAAGCAGGGCGACATCCTCGGCCAGCGGCGTACCGGGTTCGACGTCCCGTTTCAGCTCCTTGGTGACGAGGGCGATGGTGGCGAGCGGGGTACCCAGTTCATGAGCCGCCGCTGCCGCGAGGCCATCGAGGGCGTGCAGTTTCTGCTCGCGGGCGAGGATCAGTTCTGTGGCTGTCAAAGCGGCCGACATCTGGCGGCTCTCGTGGGACAGGCGCCAGACATAGAAGGCCAGGAAGGCCATGGTTGCCGCGACGGCCGCGAACTGGCCGAGTTTGTAGACGGTCGGAAGAACAAGAATTTCCCAAGGGTACCAGGGCAGTAAGCGATGCTCGGCGATCAGGAAGCCGGTTGCAACAAGCGCCAGGCCGCCCAGAAAAACCGTGTTGCGGCCCCGCAGGGTCGCCGCCGAGACGGTTACGGGCGCAACGATCAGCACAACGAATGGATTCTCGATGCCGCCGGTCAGATACAGCAGCGCGACGAGCTGCAGGATGTCATAGGCCAGCAGGCCCGTGGCGAAGGTTGCGCTGAGACGATGGCGGGCTGCGTATCGGACGGTCAGGTAGACGTTCAGCCAAGCCGATGCAGCAATCACACCAAGACAGGGGCCGATCGGAAAGTCGAAGCCGAAGCCCAGATGGACGATGCTGACGGCGAGCAGCTGTCCGACCACCGCAAACCACCTGAGGCGCACGCTGGTCTGAAGTCTGAGCCGGCTCTCGACCTGCTCATCCCAGCGACCGATGTCCAGACTGATTCCGTGTGCCACGGCCCGGCCCTCATTCACACTGTTCGACGTTCGAGCAACGGCCATTGCGATCCGAGCCCTTGCTCACATAGGGCCAGAGTTCGTGTTCCATCAAGGCGTCACCGGTCAGGACGAACCGGCCGATGCGTGTCTGTCATATTGGTGTGCCTCAATCAGCGACTCGCTTTTTAGAGGTCCCACAGTCAGGTTAAGGGCGTCCTTGCGGTATGATGCTGTCCTTGCGGCGGCAATCCCGAGAGTTTACGTCTCGGTTTATCGACCCGAACGCGAAAGAAATGACTATCGGTTTCGACTCTCAGGACAAATCGTCTGCGCAGGCAGATACCGAAACGTTGAGATCGAGGCTCGCGAAGGGCATGCGGCGGCGACTGGCTTGGTTCCTCCAAACGCGGGAGAGGCGGCACGACGCGGAAGCGGAAACCCCGCCGGCGAAACCGTGGCCAGAACCGGAGCTCGATAGAATGCTGCAGGAGGCATCAACAGACCAATCAGCCCTCTCGACCAATCCCGAAACCGGTTGGCGGTCGGTCGTCGATGCGATGCCCGATCCGGCCCTGGCGCTCGATGCACTTGGAAACGTCGTCCATCACAACGCCGCCGTCGCCGATCTGTTTCCGCGAATCCGTATCGGCCAGCCGATGACCAATGTCATCCGCAGCGCGGATCTCCTGAACGCCATCGACCAGGTTCAAAACTCAGGGATCGTGGCAGTCGTCGAACTGTTGGATCGGGTTCCGGTGCAGCGTCGTGTCTCGGCGATCGTTACGGCTCTCAATTTTTCTATCGCAGCCGATGCCGATCCCGTCTTGCTCATCACGCTGCGGGACATCACCGATCAGGAGAAGCTGGCCCAGATGCGTGCCGACTTCATTGCGCACGCGAGCCACGAAATGCGCACGCCGCTGGCCTCGTTGCGCGGGTTTGTCGAGACGCTGCAAGGGCCGGCTCGTAATGATCCAGTCGCCCGCGACCGGTTTTTGGGCATCATGGCAACCCAGGCCGCGCGCATGACGCAGCTCATCGATGATCTTCTGTCGCTGAGCCGGATTGAGATGCACGTCCACGTCGCGCCGCGCGGGATCGTGGATTTGAATGAGGTAGTGCACTTCGTCGCCCAGACATTGGAGCCGGTGGCTCGCTCCGCCAGCGTCGCGATCGAGATCGAGCGGTTGTCTGGTCCGGCTCAGATCCGTGGCGATCGAGAGGAGCTGGTGCAGGTCGTCCAGAACCTGACGCAGAACGCGATCAAGTACGGCAGGTCTCCGGGACAGGTGCGCGTACAAATCGCCCGTGAACCTTCAGCGCAGAACGGTGCGAAGCGGCTTTCAATTGCGGTGATCGATAACGGTCCTGGAATTCCGCCGGAGCATCTGCCGCGCCTCACGGAGCGCTTTTATCGCGTGAGTGCGATGGCCAGTCGTGAAAAAGGCGGCACGGGTCTCGGCCTTGCGATTGTTAAGAACGTGGTGACGCGCCATCGCGGAGAACTCAAAATCACCTCAACTGTCGGAGAAGGCTCAACATTTAAGGTCATCTTTGACGAAACGATTCCAGGCGCCGCGCAGCAGCCTTTGGCACCCTAGTAAAAAATAACGAATAATCAATAGCTTAATCTGTCACAAAACGATAATCCCGGTGCTCTAGGAGAACGGTGCGGCGCAAGGTGGCGCCGTTCGATCGCGGGGGTTTGATGTTCCTCGCGTTGCCCCAACCAGGGAGAGCAAGAGTGAACAGCACGTTTAAAGTTTTTGCGGC
>JAEYYQ010000419.1 GCA_023428365.1 Pseudomonadota bacterium
AATCACAAGCCTTGCCCAAGGAGCACATCAATGGCCGACAGCAACAACGCCAGCTCACCCGGATTTGCGACGCTCGCCATTCACGCTGGAGCCGCACCGGATGCGTCGACCGGCGCTCGGGTCACGCCGATTTATCAGACGTCTTCATACGTCTTCAACGATGCGGATCATGCTGCCTCGCTCTTTGGCCTCGAAGCGTTCGGCAATATTTACACCCGGATCACGAACCCAACGCAGGCTGTACTTGAATCGCGCGTGGCCGCGCTTGAAGGCGGCACGGCAGCACTTGCCGTAGCGTCGGGACACGCTGCGCAGTTCCTCGTGTTCCACACGCTCCTTGAGCCCGGCGACGAGTTCGTGGCTGGCCGTCAGCTCTACGGCGGGTCCATCAACCAGTTCAATCACGCCTTCAAGAAGTTCAACTGGAACGTCGTGTGGGCGGACGCCACCGAGCCGGAAAGCTTCGCCCGCGCCATCACGCCGAAAACCAAGGCGATATTCGTGGAGTCGATCGCCAATCCCGGCGGGATCATCGTCGACCTTCCCGCCATCGCGAAGATCGCCGAAAGCGCCGGCATCCCGCTCATCGTCGATAATACGCTCGCGACGCCCTATCTCATCAAGCCCAGGGATTACGGTGCGGATATCATCGTCCACTCCATGACCAAATTCCTTGGCGGGCATGGCAATTCGATCGGTGGCATCCTGGTCGACAGCGGAACGTTTGACTGGCTGGGAGCCAAGCATCGCTACAAGACGCTGATTGATCCCAACCCCTCCTATAACGGCATGAGGCTTGCCGAGACGTTCGGAAACTTCGCCTTTGCCATTGCCGCGCGGGTGCTCGGGCTCAGAGATCTCGGGCCGGCGATTTCGCCATTCAACGCCTTCATGATCCTGACCGGCATCGAAACCCTGCCGCTACGGATGGCCCGGCACACCGAGAATGCTCACGCCGTCGCCGAGTACCTTGCACGGCATTCGAAGGTGACGTGGGTCAATTATGCGGGCCTGCCGGATAATCCGAGCCATGCTGTGCAGCAGAAGCTTTCGCCCCTCGGCGCGGGCGCTGTCTTCACGTTCGGAGTCAAAGGAGGATACGAAGCAGGCGTCAAGCTCGTCTCCGAACTGAAGCTCTTCTCTCACCTCGCCAACATCGGTGACACGCGCAGCCTCGTGATCCATCCGGCGTCGACGACGCACCGCCAGCTCACGGACGAACAGCGCAAAGCTGCCGGAGCAGGCCCCGATGTCGTTCGCCTGTCGATCGGGCTGGAAGACAAGGCCGATATCATCGCCGATCTGGAGCAGGCGCTGTCGTCAGTTTGAGGGAAAGCAGGGCGTTAGACACGCCGCGTTTCTGGGATTTGTGCGAATGCGACTTTGAAGTTCGCACTCTTCCAGACATGCACCGGCGTGGACGCGCTATGAGCCATCGGTGGCCAAACGGCACTTCTCGAAAGGTACGTCGCCCAAGGTCCCAACTATACAGAAGCGAACGTTCTGAGACCTCACTCCAGCGGCGACGGCAACCGTGGAATGTCCGCAATCAAGACAATCAAAGTCGGTGAAAAACGCTTGCAGAAAGTCGCGGAGTTGAGGTGGCTGGACGCGTGCTTCCCTTCAAGCGAGAACTACCTTAAGCCTCGGCAGCAACATAGCGCCAGCTTTGTAAGCCAGTGTTGCTCCGGTGTTATTTATCCAGATCCCCTCACCGCCAACCAGTTTAAGAGCATCGTAGCCTGAATGCCACTTCGTCTGGTCGCTGGTGTAGTCGATTGCCGCGCGAGCTCCGCTAGCGTTGATGCCGCTGACAAGTAGCCGAACCCGCCGACCTCCACGTGCAGGCATTGTGAGCCCAAACGTCTGGTCCATCTCACACACAATGTCGCCATATCTGAACCGCAGCCGGTTGATCCGAATGCCGCCGGGCGGGCAAAAGGTAACCTCCAGGACCAATTTACCGTTCGCATCGTTGATGCGGAGTGTGGTTCCTTGAAACCTTACGTCGACGCTGTCATCGACAATGCTGAGTTCGTTGTCGACGAATCTAATTAGGTCGTTGCCACCCTCGTTGCAGACGGTGCCGCTAATCGACGGGCGAGAACCACCAAAGACCTCGTCGTTCACATATCCGACCTTGAGCACGTCCTCGCCATCGTAGCGTAGCACGGCCGCCTGCGGCGGCATGTGGTCAAAGAGTGCATCACCAAGGCCCAATTTCAGTGAACCGGTCAGTTGTGAGCTATGCATAGGAGGGCGGATTTTGGCCGAACGCTGCACACCCTCATAGGCGCTGAGAACCTGCTGCTTAGACAAGCGGCCTCTGGTCACTTCGGCGTGGTGCGATGGGCACAGTAAGCAGATGTGTCTTGGATCATGTTCCTTGGCATCCGCAAACTCGGGTTCGATATGCTCGTAATCGTAAGCGAGAGCGCGACATATAACACAACCCTGTTTTGATCTTCGCCGAACATCGGCTTTCACATCTTCGGGGATGTATCTTTGCAAGCCAAAGCGGTTACGGTCCCCCATTGTCGAACACCGCATAGTTCTTAAGACGGCGGAAAGCCTAACACATCGCCGCCCAAATGTCCGCAGTAAGCAGACCTACAAGCATCGGCCAGATTGGCGATGAAGGCGCCCCCACCACGAGCTTTGACGTCTGCTTCACTCCGCGAAATGGCGACTGTGCGTTGCCCATGCTGCTGCCGCTCACGGCAGATATGGGTCAGGAGCGACCGTTGTTACCGCACACCAATGCCATCCCAGTTCCCTCCGTGCAAAGCCCCGGAAAATCTGCTCGTCAGCTTTTCACCCGTACGTAGCTTCCGGGCGCGTCTTCGATGACGCCGATCGCGGCGCCGGGCTGGCGCGCTGGAATCATGTCGCCGGAATACTGCGCGAGCCACTTGGCCCAATGCGGCCACCAGGACCCGGGCGTCTCGGTGGCGTTGGCCAGCCACTCCTCCAGCGTCGCCGCCTTATGGCTGCCGGTCCAATGCTGATACTTCACCTTCTTCGGATCGGGCGGATTGACGACTCCGGCAATATGTCCCGACCCGGCAAGAACGAATTCCACCGGCCCGCCAAACAACTGTGAGCTGATGAAAACCGACTTCGCCGGGGCGATGTGGTCTTCCTTCGTGGCCAGTTCGAATATCGGCAACGTCACCTTTTTCATGTCGAGCCGCGTGCCGGATACCGACATCTTCCCCTTCGCGAGCTTGTTCTCATTATAAAACTCGCTCAGGTAGAAGTAGTGGTTCTCAGCGGGCATCCGCGTCGAATCCTGGTTCCAGTACAGCAGATCGAACGGGAATGGCTTCTTGCCGAGCATGTAGTTGTTGACGATGTACGGCCAGATCAGATCCTTCGGCCGCAGCATGTTGAACACCGTCGCCATGCGTGAGCCATCGAGATAACCGCGCTCGGCCATCATTTCCTTCAGCGACTCGAGCTGCTCGTCATCGATGAACAGCTTCAGGTCGCCGGCGTGGCTGAAATCGACCTGCGCAGCCAGGAAAGTTGCGGAGATGTAGGGATCCTCGCCGCGGGCCGCGAGATAGGCCAGGGTCGTGGCAAGCATCGTTCCGCCGACGCAATATCCCAGAACGTTGATCTTGGGCTGACCGGTTTCGCGCATGACGGCATCGGTGGCCGCCATCGCCCCTTCGGTCATGTAATCCTCGAACGACTTGTTCCTCAGACGCTCATCGGGATTGACCCAGGACACGACAAACACCGTGAAGCCCTGATCGACAGCAAACTTGATGAACGATTTCGGCTGCGTCAGGTCGAGGATGTAGAACTTGTTGATCCACGGCGGGATGATCAGCAGCGGGACTTCGTGCACTTTCTCCGTGGTCGGCTTGTACTGGATGAGCTGCAGAATATCGTTCTGGAACACAACCTTGCCTGGCGTCACAGCCAGATTGCGGCCGACTTCGAACGCGTCCAGATCGGTCTGGCTGATGCGCAGCAGGTCGCCTGACCGCTCCAGATCATCGACCAGATGCGCCATACCCTGAACCAGATTGCGGCCGTTGGTTTCCAGGGT
>JAEYYQ010000505.1 GCA_023428365.1 Pseudomonadota bacterium
GCGGCTTCAAGAACGTCACCGGCGTCGACCGCTCGCGCTACCTCATTCGCCTGGCGCGTAAGCGTGCGCAGAACGAGGGGCTGCAGGTGGTCTTCAAGGAAGGCGACGCCCGCAACCCGCGCCTGCCGGAAGTCAGCTTCGACTGCGTTGCCATCATGGGCAATTCGTTCGGCTACTTCTCGAATAAAAAAGACGACGAGAAAGTGCTGTCGACGGTCGGCAAAATCCTGCGCCCGACCGGCCAGATCGTGCTCGACATCACCGACGGCGCCTATATGGCCGAGCACTTCGACCGCCGTTCCTGGGAATGGATCGACGAGCATCATTTCGTATGCCGCGAGCGCTCGATCAGCCAGGATCGTGAGCGGCTGATCAGCCGCGAGGTGATCGTCCATGACGAGATGGGTGTAATCGCCGATCAGTTCTACGCCGAACGCCTGTACACTAAGGAAGGCATCACTAAGCTTTTGGAGAAGTGCGGCTTCCGCAACGTGCGCCACCATGGCCACGCCGAGGCCCAGTCCGACCGCGACCAGGATCTCGGCATGATGGCGCGCCGTATCCTTCTGACGGCGGATGCTCCGGTGCTGCCGGCGCGCAAGGCGCGCGGCAAGGTGCGTCGGCGCGAGGTCACGGTTCTGCTTGGTGATCATCGTCTGCCGGACGCGGTCAAACGCAACGGTGCGTTCAATCCGGAGGACATGGAGACGATCCGCCGCCTCAAGGACGCGCTGTCCACGCTGCCGAACTATAATTTCCGGTATCTCGACAATCACGCGACGCTGGAACGCGATCTCGCAGGGCTGAGAACTGACTTCGTCCTCAATCTTTGCGACGAGGGGCTGAACAACGACCCGTTCAAGGAACTGCACGTTCCTGCCATGCTCGACGCGCTTGGCATTCCCTATACGGGTGCCGGCCCGGGCGCGCTGGCCGCCTGCTACGACAAGGGGCTGGTGCGCGCTGTCGCAATGACGCTCGATGTTCCGGTGCCGCTGGAAACTTACGTGCGTCCGGGGGATCAGGGCGCAACGCTGCCGTCGGTGTTTCCGGCGTTGCTGAAGCCGAACTACGGCGACAGCTCACAGGGCATCACCAAGGACGCGGTTGTCAGCAACGAACGGGCGCTGCTCGATTACCTCGAGCGGCTGCGGGCGGAGTTCCCGCGCCGTCCGATCCTGGTTCAGGAGTACCTGACGGGGCCCGAATTCTCCGTCAGCTTGGTCGGGAACCCGGATCAGGGATTGCGCGCACTGCCATTGCTTGAGGTCGACTTCTCGGGCCTCGATCCGTCGCTGCCGCGCATCCTCGGCTACGAATCCAAGTGGGAGCCCGACAGCCCCTACTGGACACAGATCCGCTATCAGGAAGCCGTAACCCTGCCAGATCACGTGCAATCGCAGCTGATCGAACATTCGGCACGGCTGTTCGAACGTCTGGGCTGCCGTGACTACGCGCGTTTCGATTTCCGCGCCGACTCCAAGGGCGAGATCAAGCTGCTCGAAGTGAATCCCAATCCCGGCTGGTGCTGGGACGGCAAGCTCAACATCATGGCGGGCTTCCAGGGCATTCGCTACGCGGAGTTGCTCGGTCAGATCCTGGCAGCCGCCGAGGAGCGGATTGGCATTATCGCCAACTTGCAGCAAACGGCCGCCACCAATGGGGCGCATGCACCGGCAGGTGCCGCATGAGTGCCGGGGCCGCGCCGGGGTAGCACGCATTCTCAGCTTTCGGCACAATAGCGGCGGCGCATCCCGTGCCGCCGAGGAGCTGAGATGAGACCGGTTGTCGGATTTGTGGTTTTTATGGCCGCCGTGATGGCGGCGGCCTCGATCGGTTCCTCGTTCCTTCCCGGCGAGTGGTATCAGGCCCTGGCCAAGCCGACATGGACCCCGCCGAACTGGCTGTTCGCGCCGGTTTGGACAGTCCTCTACGTCATGATCGCGTTTGCCGGCTGGCTCGTCTGGCGCGCGGAAGGCGCCACCCCGGCAGTGGCGATCTGGATCGTTCAGCTTGGCCTCAATGCTGCCTGGTCGTGGGTCATGTTCGGACTCCACCACATCGGTGCCGCGCTCGGTGTCATCTCGGTGCTTTGGCTTGCGATTCTGCTCTTCATCATCACGGCGCGCCGCACCAGCGGAACGGCTGCCGCGCTGTTCGTGCCATATCTCGCATGGGTGAGTTTTGCGGCCGCACTGAACTTCGAGATCTGGCGCCTTAATCCATAAGCCGCCGCAACTGTCACTCGCCGGATGACATTTGATTAACCAACCAAACGCGATCTGCCGAGTGGCAACCTAGTATGAGCGCTACACTCTTCTGGCTTCTGACAGGAGGATCCAATGCTGTGCCGGGCATCTCTCGCTCTGTCGTTCCTTTGTGTGTTGCATACAGCCGCATTCGCTCAAAAAGACACCGCGGCGCCAGCGACCGTTACCCTCTTCGAAAACGTTCGCATTTTTGACGGCAAGAGCACGACACTGAGCCGCCCTGCGAATGTCCTCGTGCGCGGAAATATCATCGAAAAGATTTCCGAAGATCCGATCCCCGTCGATCGCAGCGCTTCCACGACGATCGTCAGCGGCGGCGGCCGAACCCTGATACCGGGCCTGATCGATGCGCATTGGCACGCCATGCTGATACGGCCCACTCCAGCCCAGTCGATCAATGGCGACGTCGGATTCAACAATATCACCGCCGGTGCCGAGGCGCACGATACGTTGATGCGCGGCTTCACGACAATCCGCGATCTCGGCGGCCCGGCTTTCGGCCTCAAGCAGGCCATCGACGAAGGCATCATCGCGGGTCCGCGAATATTTCCATCGGGCGCGATGATTACAATCACAAGCGGTCATGGCGATTTCCGCCAATTGTCCGATTTGCCAAGGACCGTGGGTGGCCCTCTCGCCCGCATGGAGAAGGTCGGCGGCAGCATGGTCGCCGACAGCCCGGACGAGGTGCGCCTGCGTGTCAGAGAACAGCTCATGCAGGGCGCGTCACAAATCAAGCTGACGGCGGGCGGCGGCGTTTCATCGCCCTTCAGCCCCGTCGACGTGACGACATTCACCGAAATGGAATTGCGCGCCGCCGTGGAAGCTGCGGAAAACTGGGGGACCTACGTTTGCGCGCACGCCTTCACGTCAGCTGCAATCCAGCGCTCCATCGCCGCTGGCGTCAAGTGCATCGAGCACGGCTTTCTCATGGACGAGGCGACGGCGAAACTGATTGCGGAAAAGGGCATATGGCTCAGCCTACAGCCGCTTCCCGAGGAAATGCGGCTGGGCTTTCCGCCCGGCTCCATTCAGCGGATCAAAGCTGATCAGGTCTGGGCGGGAATCGCAAAAACCTACGAAATGGCGAAGGCTCACAAGATCAAAATCGCTTGGGGGACCGACGTCCTATTCTCTCAAGCATTGGCGCAGCGGCAAGGGTCGATCCTGGCGTCGCTCGCCCGCTGGTTTACGCCCGCGGAAGCCCTCATCATGGCAACTGGAACGAATGCTGAGCTGCTTGCGCTGTCCGGTGAGCGCAATCCCTATCCCGGAAAGCTGGGAGTTATAGAACACGGCGCATTTGCAGACGTGCTGCTGGTCGACGGAAATCCGCTGGAGAATCTCGACCTTGTTTCCGATCCCGCTAAAAACTTCGTCGTGATCATGAAGGATGGAAAAATCTTCAAGAACACTTTGTGAGAGGTTTTTTCGCGAACCGCGCGCCAGTTTCGATCTGGCGCGCGTTCTTTATCTCACTTCTCAGTCAGTAGCGTTCCGATGCGTTGGATCGCGGTGCGGATGTTCTCGATCGAATTGGCGTACGAGAACCGGATATAGCCTTCGCCGAATACGCCGAAGCTGGTGCCGGCTACGGTTGCGACACCTGCCTTTTCCAGCATCTTGTTCTGCAGTTCCTTGGCCGTCATGCCGGTGCCGGTGATGTTGGGGAAGGCGTAGAACGCGCCGCCCGGCTCAACGCAGGTGAAGCCCGGGAGCTGATTGAGCATCGGTACGATGGCCCGGCGACGCTCGTCGAAGGCGCGCACCATCTTGTGCACCTCGTCCTGCGGACCTTCCAGCGCCGCGATGCCGGCAAACTGGGTCGGCGCGTTGACGGACGAATGGCAGTTCACGTTCAGCCGCCCGACCGTCTCCACCAGCGCATCCGGCCAGATGCTGAAGCCGAGACGCCAGCCGGTCATGGCGTAGGTTTTCGACCAGCCATCGAGAATGATGAGACGATCGCGGATTTCCGGGAAGCGCAGGAAGCTGACGTGCTCGCGGCCGTCATAGAGCATCTGGCTGTAGATCTCGTCCGACATCACGGCAACGTTGGGATGCTTTTCGAGCCCCTTCACCAGCTTGATAATCTCCGCCTCGGGCACCGCGCCGCCGGTCGGATTGCCAGGGCTGTTGATGATAATGAGGCTGGTCTTCGGCGTGATCTGAGCCAGGACTTCGTCGGCACTGAAGGCGAAGCCGTTCTCTTCCTTGAGCGCGATCGGCACCGCCTTGGCGCCGGTGTACTGGATCATCGAACGATAGATCGGGAAGCCCGGGTCCGGATACATGATCTCGGTCTCCGGCGTGCCGAACATCATGATCGCGAAGAACATGGTCGGCTTGCCGCCTGGCATGATGACGACGTTGTTGGGCGATACCTCGACGCCGTGACGGCGTTTCAAATCGGCCGATACCGCCTCGCGCAACGGCAGAATGCCCTGCGCCGGGGTGTAGCCGTGATGACCGTCGCGCAATGCCTTAACGGCGGCTTCGACAATATGCTGCGGCGTTTGAAAATCCGGCTGGCCGATACCGAGGTTGATGATGTCGTGACCCTGGCGCTGCAAATCGGCGGCACGGGCCAGAACCTCAAATGCCGTTTCAGTTCCCAAGCGGCCGAGATTTTCCGCAAGCTGCAGCATAGCGCGTCCCCTTCGAAGTCATTGTTCAGCGGCCGCACTTTTGCACCACAGAGCCCCAAAACGGAAGGGGCGTGATGCTCTTCATCGGCTTTTGCTAGGTTGAGCTGATCAGAACGGCGTACAGAGCGACGCCCAAGGCGATTGCAATCGACAGCCCCATCAGGAACCCGCGCCGCCTCCGAGGCTTTGGAGCGACGGGGCGGATCACCAGGCTTGGCAGCGGCGGAGGTGCCCCCTCGAGCCGCATTAAGGCTCCTGATGCCTGAGCCGGCACGACGGCTGTGCGGCGCTCACTGACAACCAGTGCCGTCGAGGACGAGGGCAGCGGTGGCGGGGTAGATGGCAAGGGGGGTGGAACCGCGGAATTAGGCTCTGCGGACAGCGCCTCATTCGCCTGCTGGCTCGGCTCCGGAGCATTTACGGCCGGCTGATGCGGTTCATCGAGAGGCACCGCATCGCGGGTCAGGGGCGCCAATTCTGCCAGTCGGACCGCGAGACGCTGACGCTCTTGAACAGAAGACAGCGCGTCCGCGTCCAAACGGGCGCGAATTGCGGCAGCTTCCGTCAATTTCGTAACCTGCTTCGGCAAGCGGCGACTCCGAACTCTCGCCCTAGCACTGCGCCAATTTTACACCCAGCGTACGATGACCGATATTTACGGCGACACAGTAGCGCCTAGTGCGGCCCCGAGAACATCATGACTTGCTCAATCCCGCCAGTCGATCCAGCAGACGTGGTTTCTGCGGGACATCGGCGTCGGGGCGGGCCACCACGGCAGTCGCAACCGCCACGTCCTCCGCCGCCGCAACATTCGCGCTGCCATTGGTGGCCGATGCCGTCTTGTCTCTCGCAGCGCCGTTGAGCGCCGAAGATGTGGGTTCCGTCATCGCCTCGGCTGCGGATGCGACGTGCTCGCCGATGCGCCGGGATACTGTCTTGATTGAGCTGGCGAGAGCCGGTTTGGCCTCACCAATGCGCTCGGCCACGCTCCGCTTCGGCGGAGGCGCTTGCCGCGGCTGGGTATGCGAGCCGGCCCCAAGCCGACGCATCTCTTCCACGAACTGCGCACCCTGCAACGCCGCACGTTCATTCGTGGCGGCCAGTTCGGCGCGCAGCTTTTGGATCGTTTCCGCCTGGCTATCGACTTCCGACTGCAATGCGCCAAGGCGCGCCTTCATGGCAATCTTGCTGTCCTTGAGCCCATTGCCTCCGGTTTCGCCCTCTTGATAGGCGGCCAACGAGGCTTCGAGCTTGCGGATGGTCGCGTCCTTGTCACCCAGGGTCGCCGTCAGCGTTTTGATCTGCGCTTCAAGCTCACCGGGCATCCCACCATTGGCTGCCTGCTCGCTCGCCGATCGCAGCGCCAGTTCTGCCTCGCTCAAATCGCGGCGCACCCGATCGAGTTCAGCTTCGGCAGCCCGTGAACGATCGACGCCGTTGGTGCGTGTCGCGCTGTCACTTCCAGCCGCTGGCTCCGAGACAAGAACCTGGAGCTTGTTGATCAAATTCTCCTGATCGCGGGTCCGCGCGCGCAAGGCTTCGAGTTCGGAGCGCAGCGCAAGCTCGCCATCGAACTGCGTATCCCTGAGAGTGCCGCGATTGCGCGTCGCCCGGGTGCTGACCACCGAATTCAGGCGCTCGATCTCAGACCGCTGCTGGGCGTTGATCTGCATCACTTCATCGAGCGCACGGACGGTCTTGCCGGTTTCAGCCGACACGCTCGCCAACTCGCGGTCGCGCTGCTCCAACAAAGCCCGGGAATCGGCAAGACGCTGCTCGACCGACGGGAGGCGATCCATCACCGTCTGCTCAAGAACACGCCGCGCGTTGACGTTTTGCTCCAGATCGGTCCGCAGTTGCAGCAGTTCGGCATCGAGGCTGCTGATGTTGGCATCGCGCCGGCTGACCTCGACCTGCTGGCGGGCAGCAGCCAGTCGTGCCTTCTCCAGCGTGCTCTCCAGATTATGGATGCGAACGGCGTACTCAGCCCTCAACCGGTCCTTATCGGCGCGGATTTCAGCTTCGCTCACAGGCATGGTGCGACTGATATGCCGGCGCGTCAGCCGCACGGCACGCGCCCAGTAGGCCGGCGCAAGCGCCAGCGCCAGCAGCGTCGCCAGCAAAAAGCCCAGCGCCACGAGCATGACAGTATGGATCGTGATCACTTGGGCATTCCCGAGCGCAATCCTTACGATAACAAACCGGACCCATCAGCGCTGCGGACCAGCATTCGCCCTACCACAACGCAAATTCCCGGCATAGCGATCCGCTTCCCGCCGTCGCAGGAAAGATCGCCCGCTTAGAAGGGATTCCAGGTCGGCCTAGGAGTATACTTCAAATAGCCGATATTCGCACCTAGACGAAAACCAATCCCGGACCGGATGGGTGCAAGGGTCACATCTCCGCTCTTCAGGAACTGCACCCCGACCCCGCCGATAAAATACGCGGAACCCTGAACCCCGCCAAACCGATCAAATATGTCGTGCGGGCTACGCATGTTGTAGACGAGTACCATCGTCTTAGAGCCCTCGCCGCCAAAATCATAGCCGACAGAGGGGCCCTGCCAGTACACCTTGTGGACACCGGCATCCTTTGTATAGAGCGTGCCCTCGCCATAGCGCAGTCCAGCAATGAAGGCACCGCCGGCGTCTTCACCCAGAATGTAGCCGTTCGGACGCCCCGCTTTCTGGAACGTGTACTCCACGACACTGGCGAGGCCCTTGCTGACCGATCCGAAGAAGCCGTGACCAGCGTGGAGGATTTCGTTCTGCGAGAAGGTGCCGGGTTCGCGATCGTTGTACGGTCCCGGTCCTGGCGGCGGTCCGCCATAGGGCCCGCGATCCGGCGGCGGCCCATATCCGCGGTCGTAGGACGACGGGGCCGGACGATAATCCGGGCTGTTACGATAGTCCGGCTCCGGCCGATATTGCGGCTCACCCTGATACGCCTGCCCACCGTAGCCCTGACCACCAGGGGGCGGCGGCACGTAGACTTCGCCGCCTTGAGGCGCGGGCGGACGATAAGCATCCTCGTTGCGATAGACTTCGCGCGGCTGAGGGTTCTGCCACGGCTGTCTGTCTTGCGCCTGAGCCGACATCGGAAAGGTTGCGAGCACGGACGCGGCTAACGCAACCACACGCAAGGTGACCGTCAGAATCGAATGATTCGAGCGCGATGCGACCATGGTTCCTGTATCCACGCAGATGCGCCGCTCGCAATGACGAAGCGGCGATAAGGGTTTCTCAACCATTCCGCAAAAGTATTACCAAAGTGTGGCCAAACGCTCCGTTCGGCGTCACATATGCCGCGGAAATTGACAGATAATCAGCGGAAACATCGCGCATTTTTGCGCGTTGGAACGACAGCCCCGACAGATTGTTATGTTGTGCTCGCCTTTCCTGGAAGCGGCGAACGGATGTCTGCGAGGTTGGCCATGATGATGCGGATCACTGGAGCACTTGTTTGCGCGATTGCACTCCTTGCGACATCACCGGTCATGGCCCGTGACGCAAGTTGCTACGTCCAATCGGAAGGGAAAGTTCTGCTCGATCAGCAATGTGACTTCCAGGCCATGGATGGTGACGGCTCTTTCAACCTGTCGTCGCGCGGCAAAAAAGAAGGCACGCTGTTTCCGGACGTGCTCTCCCTTTCTCTGACCATCATCAAACCCGGTTTGGCCGAAGTACGTGGGCTGACCAAGGATGGCATCAACTCTCGCTGGGGCGAGGCACGACGCTCAACCAAGGATGGCGCGTGCTGGGAAGGCAGCGACTTCCGGATCTGCGCACGCTGATATCGGATCTTTCCGATCTAAAGGGAAAACTGCGAGATCAACGACGTCCGCCCCCAGACGGTGAAGGGCGAATTGATGAAGCCCGTTTCGGCTTTGCCATAAAGGAAAGGCCCTCCACCCGAAGCGGTCACGGCACCGCCGGCTGCAAGCACGATCGCGTGTCCAGCGGCTGTATCCCACTCACAGGTCGGTCCGAACCGCGGATAGATATCGGCCTCGCCGCGTGCCACCAGCCAGAACTTGAGCGATGAGCCGATCTCCCGATAGCCCGTAATCCGCGGATCAGCTTGGAACGCCGAATCGCCGGCTGTGCGATGTGATTTGCTGCCGACAGCCACCAGCCTTTGCGGGTCCGGCTCTCGCGTCTGGATGTCGGTGAGCTGCAACGCGCTCAACCCCGCCGGCCGGGCCTCGGGCGAAATCTTCACCTCGGCGGCGCGGCGGCTCCCCAGCGTCATGGTGAGCTGATCGATGGCGGGCGCATAGATCATGCCGAAGACAGGAACGCGGTCCACGATCAGTCCGATATTGACCGTGAAGTCCGTGCCGCCCTTCACATATTCCTTTGTACCGTCGAGCGGATCGACGAGAAAAAACGACTGCGCGACCGCCGATGCCTCTCCGCGACTCATAGCTTCTTCAGCAATGACCGGAATCCCCGGAGCGAACTTGGCGAGCGCCGCAAGGATGATCTCCTCGGCTTCCCGATCCGCAGCGGTGACGGGCGAGAGATCGGCCTTGCTCTCCACCGCGACGCCGGCGCGCCGATGACGCATCGTAGCGGCGCCCGCTTCGAGCACCGGAATCAGCAACTGGTCGGCCAGCTTGCTATGGTCGAGCGATGTCATAAGTCTTTAGCTTCCCCGCAAGTTCGCCGCTCAGCACGGCTCTTCTCTAATTCCACGAAGGGAAGGGTTACGGCGTTGCCCGAACGCCCCACTCCCCAGGAATTGCAGCTCAAACGCGAACCTGACGCTATCCAATCTTGGCAATACGACGGCGAGGCATGTATCAACGCAAGATGCGCACTGTTCAAGGTGCTGTTTGCCCGCGTTTGCGCCTCCTGCGCTAGGGCTGTGACGGAGATGACATCAGGGGGCCTTGATGAGCCAGAGCTCACAACTTACCGATCTCGAGCTATCAGCACTCATCTCCAGCAAGATCTGCCACGATGTTATCGGGCCGGTTGGCGCGATCTATAACGGCCTGGAAATCCTCGACGAGGACGACAACGCCGATGCGCGCAATTACGCCCTCGATGTCATCCGCAATGTAACAGAGCAGGCCTCCGCCAGGCTGCAATTCGCGAGATTTGCATTTGGAGCAGCCGGATCCGCCGGCGCTGTGATCGATCTCGGTACCGCAGAGCAGATCTCCCGCGGCTTCGTCGGCAAGGGCAAGCACTCCCTGGTTTGGAAGATTCCACCCGGGCATATGATTAAAGACCGGGTCAAGCTGCTTCTCAACCTTATCGCGAGTGCGATCACGGCTCTCCCGCGCGGCGGCGAAGTGGAAGTCTCCATGTCGGGCTCGCTGGAATCGCCTGCGTTCTCTATTCGTTGCCGCGGCACAAGCGCACGTCCGCCCCAGCATCTTGGGGAGTTCGTCAGTGGTGGGCCGACACCTCAGCTCGATGCCATGACGATCCAGGCCTACTATACTTGGCGTCTGTCCGGGACAGCCGGTATGACCATCGGCATCCATAAGGACGGTGCTGATATCGTGCTGACAGCACGACCAAAATCGCCATCGAGAAGATAGTCCCCTCACGGACGACCAAAATCCGACCAAGGATGTTTCCGCCGCCTTTCCGGGCTGCTACCTCGTTCGCCGTTTGGCCGAAACGGTGAATGCTGAATATTTATTCGTGACAGTAAAGGTAGTAAACACCGTTCATATTTTGGAGTTGACGGCGAAACACGCCGATGCTGTCTTCCGCTCGCCAGACAACAACTATGTCTGTTACCAACAGCGACAGAATGACTTCTGGCAGTTGGCTAAGACGGTGCGTTCACTTCTAGGGGTCTAACGTAAGAGTTAACACGAAATAGCTCGCGTTTTACGGGCACATCCTGCCCAAGACCAATCCATTAATCACGAGGTACCTGAACGCGCCGGCCAGGCTGTCGCCATTTGCGTACATGGAGGTTTCATGAATCGGCTGCTCACGCTTATCTGGGCGATAGGTGTCATGTTGTTTGCTTCTCAGGCCCAGGCTGTGACGTCGAAGGACGCAACAGGTGCCACTCGGACGGCGCATGTGTCCGACACGAGCAAGAAGTCTTATTCGAAGCGCAAGGCATCGACCAACCGCGCCCACTACACGCGCAAGAAGAGCGTCCGTACGACGAAGTCGTATCGCTCGCGCTCGGCCAAGCGGACCCGGACTGTCAGCAAGGTCACGCACATGCAGCGTCAGGCTCACGCTAACGTAAGAGCGCGTGGCCATGCCCTGCACGGTATCGCCTCTTACTATTGGCAGCCCCAGCGCGTTGCTTCCGGCGGATGGTTCAATCCGCGGGCAATGACCGCTGCGCACAAGACATTGCCGTTCGGCACGCGCGTCAAAGTCACCAATAAGCGCAACGGTCGCACCGTCCATGTGACGATTAATGACCGCGGCCCGTACATCGGTGGCCGGATCATCGATCTGTCCGACGCCGCTGCTGGCGCCATCGGCATGAAGGGTGCCGGCGTCGTTCCGGTCAGCGTCGAGGTCGTGAGCCGCTAAGCTCGCCCTCACAGGTCACACGCAACAACGAGCGGCTAATTTCTTTGGCCGCTCGTTGTGGGTTTCGGAGGTGCTGCCTTTTCAGCGCCCGAATCGGCGCACAGAAGCGGCCAACGTCATCATCCGGACCTTCCGCTTCATCGTGCTTCGCCGACATTTCGCATTTGTCTCGCCAGTCCTCGCCGTATGCATGAGCCTGACATGGGCAGACCTAGCCATGTCCAGTGACAGTATCGGCGACTGGCAAACGCGCGTGACATTGGCCGCGCGTCCTCAATCCACAGGGCTCCGCAATCAATCTCATAGCTTGAAAGGCATTGCCTCCTACTACTGGCAGGGACAGAAGACGGCCTCCGGCGAGCCCTTCAACAAAAGAGAACTGACAGCGGCGCACCGGACGCTGCCATTCAATAGCCTTGTGCGGGTGACCGACAGCCGGACCGGAAACAGCGTCGTGGTCCGGATCAACGACCGAGGGCCATTTATCGCCGGTCGCGTTATCGATCTATCGGAGAAAGCAGCCGAAGTCATTGGCATGACGGGCAGGGGCCTCACGCCGGTCGAACTGGAAGTCCTGACGGAAGCGGTGCGCTGACGCACCCGGATCTGAGGATTTCAGGACTTTCAATTGTCATGCGAAACCGAAGCATGGCAAGAAGAGTTGGCTCGTCGGCTTCACCGCGACGGCCAATTTCAGCCTTCGAGACCTGATCGCTTCCATGACCCAGCGCCGACCAGCAACCTCCTACAAGGAGGCAACCCCATGCTGTGGGCTCTGATCATCATTCTCGGCATTATTGCCGGCACGCTGGGAGGCGTTGTCGGCTTCGGCTCCTCAGTGATCATGCTGCCCGCACTGGTGGCCATGTTCGGGCCGAAGGAAGCCGTCCCGATCATGGCGCTGGCCGCGATTCTAGCGAATGTGTCCCGCGTGGGTGTTTGGTGGCGTGAAGTCGATTGGCGCCTCACTGCGGTCTACTGCGCGACTGCGGTTCCAGCCGCAGCCCTCGGCGCTCGCATTCTCGTCAGCCTGAACGCTCGCTTCCTGGAAGCGGCACTTGGCGCTTTCTTGATCATCATGATCCCGGCGCGCCGCTGGTTCACCGCGCGCGGCTGGACGATCGGCCTCGGCGGCATGGCCGTCGTCGGCGCCTGTATCGGCTTCCTCACCGGCCTCGTCGCAACCACTGGGCCGATCAACACGCCCTTCTTCCTGGCTTATGGGCTGGTCAAAGGTGCCTACATTGCAACGGAAGCCGCCGGTTCCGTCGCCGTCGCCGTGACCAAGGCCATCGTGTTCCGAAACTTCGGCGCTCTGCCCGTCGAAACGATGGGGCGGGGCTTGGCTGTCGGCGCGACCCTCATGCTGGGGTCTTGGTTCGCCAAGCACATCGTGCTCCGCTTCGATGCCTCTCAGTTTCGGGCGATCAAGGAAGCCATGATGCTGATCTCGGGCGTGCTGCTACTATGGGGTGCGCTGGCCGCGGCTCCGTGACCCAAGCGGCACGCTTCATAGCGAACCCTAGCGGATGTGCAATTCCTGTTTGGCCTTCGTCGGCAAATCCCGGTACTTTAAGGAAAGTTCCGGTATTGGAGAGTCGTGCGATCGATGTCTGCCTCAGAGCGCAATCCTGCTTTGGCTCGTATCCGCACGGCGATGATCGAGAAGAAGCTGACACAAG
>JAEYYQ010000600.1 GCA_023428365.1 Pseudomonadota bacterium
CCGGCTGCAACCGACTTCAGGCCTTCGCGGACGATCGCCTGGGCGAGAACGGTGGCCGTCGTGGTGCCGTCGCCGGCCACGTCGTTGGTCTTGGAAGCGACCTCGCGCACCATCTGCGCGCCCATGTTCTCGAACTTGTCTTCGAGTTCGATTTCCTTAGCGACCGTCACGCCGTCCTTGGTGGTGCGCGGAGCGCCGAACGACTTCTCGATGATAACGTTGCGGCCTTTCGGGCCGAGGGTGACTTTCACTGCGTTGGCGAGGATGTCGACGCCGCGCATCATGCGCTCGCGAGCGTCGGCAGAGAACTTGACGTCCTTGGCTGCCATATCTGAACTCTCCTGAGTTGACTGCTTGAGACCGGAAAGAATTCGCGAAGTCTTCGATTGCCAGATCGTGAAGTCGGGACTTCTACGTTGGCAAAAACCTCACCAATACCGGCCTATCTGTTACGTTGAATCAGAATTTCGAACGGTGGTGAGTGCGCGACACTTACTTGTCGAGCACGCCCATCACGTCGCTTTCCTTCATGATGAGCAGATCCTGCCCATCGATCTTGACTTCGGTGCCGGACCACTTGCCGAACAGCACCTTGTCACCCTTCTTGAGGTCGAGCGCGACCAGCTTGCCGTTCTCGTCGCGAGCGCCGGGACCGACGGCGATGACCTCGCCCTGCTGGGGCTTCTCAGCAGCCGTGTCAGGGATAATGATGCCGCCGGCGGACTTGCTCTCGCTCTCAGTGCGGCGCACGACCACGCGGTCGTGAAGTGGGCGGAATTTCATGTTCTAAGGCTCCCGGGCGATTGGGATGGCTTGATTTCAGGTGATGGGAATTTTGTTAGCACTCTCGAAAATAGAGTGCCAACAGTGCCGATTGAAATAAGCTGCACGTCGGCCACTGTCAACACCCCGCGTCGCGTTTCGTTACTGCGACGAAGCGGGTCACAAGCGCCTCCTCCCCGAGCTTTAAAGTTGCCGAGGCATTACGAAGTATCCTCTGCCGTGCCAATGACGGACAGCAACCCGCCGCTCGATTGATCGCCCATCAAACCGCCCGTCATCGACCGCCTCCTGACGAATGCCGAAGGCCTGCATCCATTTCGATGGTCGCGAGTTTAGCCGCCGGGAGTTTGGTCCTTGCTGCGATCAGCCGAAACCGTGGAGTAGTTTGAATGTCCTTGAGAAAATCCCTGATTGCCCTGTCACTCTCGACAATGACACTCGCGCTCATGGCGGCGACCGGCGCGCAGGCTGCACCGTCCGCCAGCGACGGCATCGCGGCCGCCGCACAATCGGATGTCGTCTGGAAAAAGACGTCGCGCTGCGGACGCTAAATCTAAGGACGGCGGATGTTCCCGACGGGTAAACATCCGCCGCTATCTAATCAGCCACCCACCACGCGATAGCGCACCTTCGTCGCGCCAAGGCCTTCAGCGGCGGCCATGATCGCATTCGCATCAATGCCGTAGTGACTGTAAAGCTGCGAGAGCGAACCGGACTGGCCAAAGTGTTCAACGCCCAGCGGCCGCACGCGGTGCCCCATCACACTGCCGATCCATGACAACGTCTCGGGATGCGCGTCCGAAACCGTGATGATTGCGGCGTCACGCGGCAGTGCCGACAGCAGGTTCTCGACATGTGAACTCGCCGCATGCAGCCCGTGCGCGCGCGCCCGTTGAGCTCCGTGCCACCCTGCAGACAGGCGGTCGGCAGACGTAACAGCAAGCACGCCTACCCCGCGCCGGTCCTCGGAAAGCAGTCCGGCCGCCTCGATGGCTTCCGGTGCCACAGCACCCGTATAGACGATGGCAAGCCCCGTCCCCGGCTCGGGCCGGCGCAGCCAGTAACCGCCGTTGATGATATCGGCTTTCATCGTATCCGACAGTTCACGTGCGGGCTGATCCAGCGCGCGCGTAGTCAGGCGCAGATACACAGATCCGCCCTTCTCGTCGCGATGCCAACGCTGCTCCTTGTCCTCTTCGCCCGAACGCTGCACGTAGTCGAACGCCCAGCTCATAATGACACCGAGTTCATCGACGTAAGCCGGCTCGAAGTAGGCGAGACCGTCCTGCGCCATGCCGATCAGCGGTGTGCTAATGGACTGGTGCGCACCGCCTTCCGGAGCCAGCGTGATGCCCGACGGCGTGGCCGCGAGAATGAAGCGGGCGTCCTGGTAGCAGGCGTAGTTCAACGCATCGAGACCACGACAGATGAACGGGTCGTAGAGCGTCCCAACCGGGATCAGCCGCTCGCCGAACAGCGAGTGCGACAGCCCGGCGGCCGCCAGCGTCAGGAACAGGTTCATCTCGGCGATGCCGAGTTCGATATGCTGGCCCTTGGGGCTCATCTCCCACTTCTGGGGCGACATCAGCCCGCGTTCCTTGAACACATCTTCGCGGCTGGCCATCGAGAACAGGCCGCGCCGATTGACCCAAGGGCCAAGGTTGGTCGACACGGTGACGTCCGGGGACGTGGTGACGATGCGATCCGCCAGCGGGCCGCCTTGCTTGGCGATATCGTCGAGGATGCGGCCGAACCCGGTCTGTGTCGAAACAGGCCCCTTCGCCTCCGGAATTTTGATCTCGGGAACCGCTACGCTCTCAGCTGACAACCGGCGACGACCGCGGGCCGCAAATGGCACCTTCTTGAGAAAGCCCTCGATCTCTGCTGCTGGCAACGTCAGTCCCGCGAGCCGGTCCCACTCCTCGCCCTGGTTGATATTCTGGCGCGCACGGAACTCCTGCATCTGCGTCTTGGTCATCAGACCAGAGTGGTTGTCCTTGTGCCCGGCGAACGGCAGCCCGAAGCCCTTCACCGTATAGGCAATGAAGCAGACCGGCTGATCCGATGGCGCCGTCGCGAACGTCTCAAGGATCGTTTCGAGATCGTGCCCGCCGAGATTGGTCATCAGACGTGCAAGATCGTCGTCCGAATGATCGCGGACAATCGCCAGTGTGTCCGGATGACCTGCCAGATCTGCTTCAAGTTGCTTGCGCCAGGCAGGCCCGCCCTGGAACACCAGGGCCGAGTAGAGCTGGTTGGGACAATCGTCGATCCAAGTCCGCAGCGCATCACCGCCGGGCCGCGCGAAGGCACGCTCCAGCAGCTTGCCGTACTTGATGAGAACGACCTTCCAGCCAAGGTTCTCGAACAGGCCGGCGACCTTCATGAACAGGCGGTCGGACACCACCGAGTCGAGGCTCTGCCGGTTGTAATCGACCACCCACCAGGTGTTGGTCAGCCCGTGCTTCCAGTATTCGAGCAGCGCCTCGTGAATGTTGCCTTCGTCGATCTCGGCATCGCCCATCAGGGCGACCATCCGACCCTTGGGCCATTCGGCTTTCCAGCCCTTGGAATGCACGTAATCCTGCACCAGACTGGCAAACCCAGTCACCGCAACGCCAAGACCAACGGAGCCCGTCGAGAAGTCGACGTCGTCTTTGTCCTTGGTGCGCGAAGGATAGCTTTGCGCGCCACCGAAGGCTCGGAAATCCTGCAGCTTATCGAGTGATTGCTGGCCGAGCAGATACTGAATGGCGTGAAAAACCGGACTCGCATGCGGCTTGACGGCAATGCGGTCTTCCGGGCGCAGAACGTGGAAATAAAGCGCCGTCATCAGCGTCACGAGCGAGGCTGACGAGGCCTGATGGCCACCGACTTTCAGACCATCCCCACGATCCACCTCATGATTGGCATGATGGATCATGTATGACGAGAGCCAGAGCACCTTGCGCTCGAGTTCACGTAGGATTTCGAGGGTCTTCTGGTCGTGTCCGGCGCCGTCCATTTTTGCTCCCTTACTTGCTCGAAACCAGTTCCGCCTCGAATCCCGCAGCGCGAATTCGTGACAGCGTATCATTCAAATGGACCCGATCCCGGGTCTCGATCACCATGCGCAGCTGTGTTCCCTTGGCAGGAAGATCCGTGAAAACGCGCTGGTGCACAACCTCGATGATGTTTGCGCCCGCATCTCCGACGGCAGCGGCCAGCTTCGCAAGCTGCCCTGGCCTGTCGGCGAGATCGACATTCACTTCAGACAACCGCCCGCCACGCGCAAGCTCGCGACTGAGGACGCCGGCAAGAAGCCGCGTATCAATATTGCCGCCGGTCAGCACGAGCCCGACCTTGCGGCCCTTGAACCTCTCCGGCTGACTGAGCACAGCCGCCAACCCAACAGCGCCTGCACCCTCGGCAACGGTCTTCTCGATCTCGATCAGCAGCGCGACCGCATGCTCGATGTCCACCTCACTGACGAGCAGGATGTCGTTGACGTGCGTGCGGATCAGCTCAGACGTCAGAACACCCGGCGCCTTGACCGCAATGCCCTCGGCCAGCGTATCCCCGCGCATCGGCAGATCGGTGCCGCGAATCTTGTTGTACATGGATGGATAGAGCTTCGCTTGAACGCCGACGATCTCGATGTCGGGCTTGATCGCTTTCGCTGCGACGGCGATGCCCGAAATCAAACCGCCACCACCGATCGGAACGACGAGCGTATCCAAATCCGGAACCGCCGCGAGCATTTCCAAAGCGACAGTGCCCTGGCCGGCAATCACCAGCGGATCGTCATAGGGGTGAATGAACGTCAGTCCGTTGCGAATGCCATAGTCCCGGGCATAAGCGGCGGCTTCTTCGAGCGTCGCCCCCTCGACGATGACCGTCGCCCCGTGCCCGCGCGTATTCTCGACCTTCACGAACGGCGTGCCTTGCGGCATCACGATCGTCGAGGCAATCCCGAGGCGGCTGGCGTGGTAGGCCACGCCTTGCGCATGATTGCCCGCGGACATCGCGATCACGCCGGCCGCGCGTTGCTCCGACGTCAGCGCATTCAGACGATTGAGCGCGCCGCGCTCCTTGAATGACGCGGTAAACTGCAGGTTCTCGAACTTCAGCCAGATCTCGCACCCGAGCATGTCGGACAGCGTACGGCTCGGATCGAAATCTGTATTGAGCACAGCACCTTTCACAACCTCGGCAGCGTTCTTGATGTCAGCTAAACTGACGATCGGCTGCTTCCCGGCGGATTTCTCGCGCCCCATTCCGTGCTCCTGACTGCGCCGGCCATATTCGGCCGGGGCGAGCATCAATACCCCCATGTGGCGGCACAAGGAAGCGATCAGCCCCTATTTCCATGAATGGCAGCTAAACGCTCCGTTCAGGTTCAACTCAGCCCGCGCACCCTATCGTCCGAACCATTGAAGACGGCCAGCGCGGACCGCGCCGGCAAGAACCGGAGAAAGGAAAACGATCATGATGCTCAAGACAATCGCCGCCGCTGCTGCCGCCATCGCTTTCAGTGGCGCCGCCCTCCTCGCCGACCCCGCCAGCGCCGCCTCGCGCGTCCAGGCGACCGGCGTCGCAACCAGCGGCAAGCTTGTCCCCTATTTCCTGAAGAAGGCAAAGGCCGAGCGCACTGCCGTCCAGAACTGGAATAGCCGCGTCACGCGCATCTATGGCCACCGCTTCGCCAATTGGAACCAGGCAACGGCCAAGAACACCACCTGTAATCGCGTTTCCAGCACCCGCGTGAGCTGCCGCGTCAGCGCTGTCCCCCAGCCCGCACGCTACGGTCGCCGGTAATTAAGCAATAAGTCCCCCCGAACTAGCCCCCCAAACTCCAAGGGAGCCGAATGGCTCCCTTTTCTTTTGCCCGCACCCTTTGTCTGCCGGAGCACCTGACAAGGCCGCAGGCTTCGGTTAGAACCTCCGTCCATACCCGAATTGATGAACCCAGGAGAGAAACGATGGCAAAGGTTGCGTGGATCGGGCTCGGCGTCATGGGCTACCCGATGGCCGGCCATATCCTGAAGAAGGGCGGGCACGATCTCGTCGTGTATAACCGCAATGCCGCCAAGGCCGAGGCCTGGGTGAAAGAGTATGGCGCGGGCAAAGTTGCCAAGACGCCAGGAGAAGCTGCCAACGGCGCAGAGTTCGTATTCTGCTGCGTCGGCAACGACAACGACCTGCGGTCGGTGACGACCGGCAAGGACGGCGCCATCCACGGCATGAACAAGGGCAGCGTATTCATCGACAACACCACGGCCTCGGCCGATGGCGCTCGCGAACTCTACGCCGCCGCCAAGGAAAAGGGATTCGATTTCCTCGACGCTCCGGTATCCGGCGGACAGGCGGGCGCGCAGAATGGCGTGCTGACTGTCATGGTCGGTGGCGAAAAGGCGGTGTTCGACCGGTCTCTCCCGATCATCTCGCACTACGCTCGCATGGTGACTTTGATCGGTGACGCCGGCGCCGGCCAGCTCACCAAGATGGTCAATCAGATCTGCATCGCCGGTTTGGTTCAGGGATTGTCCGAGGGCGTGCATTTTGCGCAGAAGGCCGGATTGAATATCCCGGCCGTGATGGAGACCATTTCGAAGGGTGCCGCCGGCTCCTGGCAGATGGAGAATCGCTGGAAGACGATGGCGGACGGCAAGTTCGACTTCGGCTTCGCGGTCGACTGGATGCGCAAGGATCTCTCGATCAGCCTCGACGAAGCCCGCCGCAACGGCGCCAGCCTGCCGATCGCAGCGCTCGTCGATCAGTTCTACTCGGAAGTCCAAAAGATGGGCGGTGGCCGCTGGGATACCTCCAGCCTGGTCGCTCGTCTCAACAACGCCGACAAGAAGTAATTACGACCCCAATATTCCGCGCGGCGGCTATGCTCTGCCGCGCGGCTCTGTTTCGCGCCTCAGGCAAATCGCTCGATGCGATAGGGCCACGGATCCGTAAACGGCGCCTCGCCCGTCACCAGCTCGGCCAACAGCCTTCCTGTGACAGGTCCCAACGTAAAGCCGAGATGATGGTGGCCGAAGTCGGTCCACAGACCGCGCTTGCCCGGGACTGGCCCGATCGCAGGCAGCATGTCCGGTAGACAAGGGCGAGCACCCATCCAGGGCTTCGCCTCAACACGGTCCGCTAATGGGAAGAACTGTCGTGCGACCGGTTCGACGCGGTCGAGTTGTACCGGCGTCACAGGAGAATCCCGGTTGGCGAACTCGGCACCCGTCGTCAGCCGGATGCCTTGCGACATAGGCGCGAGCACATATCCGTTCTCCGTATCCAGCACCGGAGCATTCAGGACGGCATTGCCGCGCGGGCGGAAATGCACGTGATAGCCCCGCTTCACGCCGAACGGGAAACGAATGCCCAGCGGCCGCAAAACATCCGGTGCCCAAGGCCCCAGCGCGATCACGGCATCTTTGGCCGTCACGGGTCCATGGACAGTCTGCACCTGCCAACCGCTGTCGGTCTGCGACAAAGTCCGCGCATCCGCCGTGATGAACTTGCCACCACGCTGGATGAACAGGTCGGCATAGGCTTTGCCGAGGGCGCTCGGATCGGCAATGCTCACGGGATCGGTCATCAGCAGGGCACCGGCGAAGTTGCCCATGAGCTCTGGCTCTCGCACGCTAACGGCAGCAGGATCGAGATGTTCGAAGTGAATGCCGTAAATTTCGCGATCGCTTTCCTTTTCCTTCAGGGCCTGAGCGAGCTTCTCATCCGTTCGGAACAGCTTGAGATATCCGGTTTCCCGGATCATGCCGGTGACCCCTGCACCTTCCATCAGCTCCCGGTGCTCGATGATGCAGCGCTCGACCAGCGGCCGTGCTGCGCGCGCTGACTCAGCGATTTGCTGCGGAGTCGACCAGCGCCAATACCGGTAAAGCCAATGCGCCTGCGATGGCAGATCGCGCCAATGAAGATTGGCCTCCGGCAGCATATTGAATGCATAGCGCCACAGCAGCCGGATATCGTGAGGGAAGCTGTAGGGCACCACGCCCTCGCGCTGGATCAGCCCGGCGTTGCCGTACGACGTTTCCTCAGCCGCCCCCCGGCGATCGACCAGAACGACAGAGCGCCCCCGCTTCTGCAGGTGGAGTGCTGCTGATACGCCGACCATGCCAGCGCCAAGAACAAGAACATCGGACGTCATGATTTATGAAACCGTCAGAGCTGGGAGGATTGGAAGTAGCTGGGGCTTGCTCGTTATAATGCTGCCACGGAACCAGCGCCGATGCCATGTGAGACGTCAACGCACGCCGTGGCGATATCATCCCGCCCAAACACCG
>JAEYYQ010000626.1 GCA_023428365.1 Pseudomonadota bacterium
GTATTGCCCCTCGCGCATCGCATCGAGGGCGAACATCAGGTTGCAGACCTCCGTCCAAAGTCCGGACACCACGACCTTTTTGCGGCCGTTGCTGGCGAGCTCATCGCGAACGTTCTGGTCATCCCAGGAGTTCATCGATGTGCGCTCCAGGATCCTATTTTCCGGAAACACCGCCAGCAGTTCGGGGTAGGTGTGACCGGAGAAGCTTTCCGTCTCAACAGTGGTAATCGTGGTCGGGACATTGAAGATGCGCGCCGATTTGGCGAGAGCCACGACGTTGTTCTTCAGCGTCTGCCGATCGATCGACTGTACGCCGAAGGCCATTTGCGGCTGCTGGTCGATGATGATGAGCTGGCTGTTCTGCGGTGTCAGAAGTTCAAGATGATTGGTCATTGTTGTGCTCGTCCTCTGTGCAATTGATGGGTTTGAAAATTGATCGTTCAGCTTTCCAAGTCGAACAGTAGAGCCTCGGAGAGCTCCACAGTTCCGGCGAGAGTGATCTCACCCGCCGCTTCGATAGCGACGGCGTCGCCTGCCTTCAGCAGCTCACCATTGACTGTCAGCGTTCCGCTGGCGACCTGGACCCAAGCCCCGCGACCCGGTTTCAGCGTGTGCCGCACCGCTTCGCCCTCGCCGAGGAGCGTGGCGTACAAGTCGACATCCTGATGGATGACAACGGAGTTCTCCCGGCCGCTCCGCGAACCGATGAGCCGTAGATTTCCGCGCTTTTCTTCAGCGCTGAACGACTTTTCCTCATAGCTCGGCGTCAGACCTTCCTCCTCTGGGACGATCCAGATTTGGAGGAAATGAACGGGCTCCGTTTTCGAGGCATTGAATTCGCTGTGCCGGATCCCCGACCCGGCCGACATCCGCTGCACATCGCCCGGACGAATGACGGATCCACCGCCGATGCTGTCCTTGTGCTGCAGCGCGCCTTCCAGGACGTAGGAAATGATTTCCATGTTGCTGTGGGGATGCGCGGGAAACCCGCCGCCAGCCGCGACGCGATCATCATTGATCACCCGCAGCGCGCCGAAGCCCATGTGCTGGGGATCGTAATAATGGCCGAATGAGAAGCTGTGCCGACTATCCAGCCAACCGAAGTTGGCACGTCCGCGCTCCTCCGATTTCCTCAGTGCCAGTGTCATGTTCGCCTCCGAACTTTCGTGTCCAAACCTCGGACGTCGTCTGTGAAGCGAAGTTAGGTTGACCGCACCGAAGCGGCAATCTATCCATTTTTCTGCATACTGCATCCATTTTGGAACCAATCAAATGGACAAACTCGAAGCCATGACCGCCTTTTCCAAGGTGGTTGCGCACGGAAGTTTCGCTGAAGCTGCCCGCAATTTGGGTCTCACCCGATCCGCGGTGAGCAAAGCCGTGATGGAGCTGGAACAAATTCTTGGCGCTCGGCTGCTCGACCGCACCACGCGCCGTGTCAGCCCGACTGAGGCGGGCCTTGCATACTACGAGCGCTGCGTCGGCATTCTGTCTGCGATCGAGGAGACGGAATTGCAGGTCTCGCGGCTGCACGAGGAGCCCCGCGGCGTGCTCAAGGTCAATGCGCCGATGTCGTTCGGCATCACCTACCTTGGATCGGCAATCGGCGATTTCATGAAAGCCTATCCCGATCTCAAGGTCGAGCTGACACTCAACGATCGCTTCATCGACCCATTGGAAGAAGGCGTGGACGTTACCATTCGCATTGCCGACCCGACCGATTCAAGCCTGATCGCCCGCAAGCTGGCGCCGGCGCGTTTGGTGATGGTTGCGACGCCGGATTACATTTCCACCCACGGGCGACCGGAGACGCCGGATGATCTCGCGACGCATCGCTGCCTGACCTACGGACACAGCACCTCGATGCAACGCTGGCGATTGAGCGACGCCAGCGGAAAAGCCATCGTCGCACCCGTGACATCGTATCTGTGCTCGAACAACGGTGACGTGCTTCGCGGTGCAGCACTGTGCGGCATCGGGATTACAATCTTACCGACGTTTCTGGTAGGCCCTGACATTCGGGCTGGACGATTGCAGGTGCTGTTGCCCGACCTCGCCCCAGCCTCCCTCACACTCTATGCACTCTATGCACCCAACCGCTATCTGGCTGCCAAGACACGGCTGCTCATAGACTTTCTCGTCGCGCGCTTCGGTAACGCGCCTGCCTGGGATAATTTTTGAACACAACAGCGTGCGATCTGTATGTTGATCGCGGCTGACCGCTTAGACGGTCGAGCGACTTGACACCACTTTTGCTCGCTTTAAGTGGTCTCATTGACTGGATGACCGCTGGCAACGCGCGAGGAGTTCGATGGTCGCGACCGGTGCACAACCGGGAAAACCAAATGATAGCTTATCCGCCCCCCAACCTGAGGGGAGTGAGTGGGTGAGTCTGATCATCCGCGCCACGGGGGCTGCGACCTACGAGTTTGATGCTGGCTCGAAATCCCGGATTTGGTCCCCTGAGTTGTATGACATCGCCGGCCTGCCCCAAACGATCAACGTCGACGGCGACATGTTTCTCCAGCTCGTCCACGATGACGATCGCGGCGACGTCGTGCAGGCTGCGCAACACGCCACAAACCCGGAAGATCCGCAGGCCTACGATCTGGAATATCGCATTGTGCGTGCCGACGGCGCGGTTCGCTGGGTCCGCGATGTCAGCCGTATTGCGCCGGGGCAACCCGGGCAGCCACCTCGCATCATCGGCGTCGTGCGCGATATTGATGCGCAAAAGCGCGCGGAACAGGCGCAGCGCGTCAGTCAGGAGCGCTTTTCGTCCGTCCTGCTGATGTCAGCCGACTGGTACTGGGAACAGGACGAAAATCTTCGTTTCACCGATTTCTCCGAAAGCGTGCGCAATCTGGCCGGGTCGAGCGCGAGGTCCCACCTCGGAAAAACCCGCTGGGAGCTGCCGACGATCGGCGTCAGCGAGGAACAATGGAGCGAGCATCGCGCGGCGCTGGAGCGTCGCGAGCCGTTCAGGAACTTCGAGTTCCGTCGCGTCAACGAAGATGGCCAAAACATCTGGGTCTCGGTCAGCGGCGATCCGATCTTTGACACCGCGGGACGCTTCCGAGGCTACCGCGGCACCGGCCGCAACATCACCGAGCAGAAGACCTGGGACGACACACAGCGACTGCTGGTGAGCGAACTGAACCATCGGGTGAAAAACACGCTTGCGACAGTTCAGGCCATCGCAAGCAACACACTCTCGCGCACACGCGACCCGGCGAGTTTCGTCGAGACATTCTCGGGACGCATTCAGTCTCTGGCCACTGCCCATACGCTGCTGACGCGCGCCAGTTGGCAGGGAGCGGATTTACAGGAGCTGATTGCAGAACAGCTCGCGCTCCGCGACACACCCCTCGACAATCGCATCTCGATTTCCGGTCCGCGTGTCCACCTGGAACCTCAGATCGCTCTGCCGATGGCACTCGTCATCCATGAACTGTCCACAAATGCGCGCAGGCATGGCTCACTGTCGGGGCCGCAGGGACACGTTACGATCAATTGGGATGTCACGGACGACCACGGCGCCCAAAACCTTACGCTGTCATGGCGCGAGACAGGTGGCCCCGCCGTACAGCTTCCCAAATCGCGGAGTTTCGGTTCCGTGCTGATTGAACGTAGCCTCACGTTCGCGCTCGGAGGCAAGGCCAAACTCGACTTCGAACCTCAGGGCCTCGCCTTCACCGTATCTCTGCCGCTGGTGAGCCAGGCAGAAAATCCACTCGCCACTTATTCGCAGTGATTGGCAGTCTACGGTTTAGGCAGCTCGGGCTGTACGCCTAGCCCGACCAGGCGAGCCGGCAACCGTCGCAAAAATGGAATGCTCGTGAGCAGGCGAAGGAATAGCGGCGGTCTGAGCTGACTTGTGCTGCCGAGCACCGATGCAATGACCCGCTTCTGTAATTGAAGCTGCAGAAACTGGGTCGCTTTTGCTGGCCATTCGCGTCGCTTTTGCACGGCCTGAAGGTGGACATCTGACAGCGTTCCCGTCCGCAGTGGCTCGATCAGGATATTGGCCGCCGCGACGGCATCCTGCACGGCAAGGTTCACGCCAACGCCTCCAACTGGTGACATCGCATGCGCCGCATCGCCGATGCACAGGAAGTTCGGTCGCCACCACGTCTTCAGCCGGTTGACCTGCACAACGAGCAATTTCACCTGATCCCAATCCTGCAATTCATTCGCCCGCGATGGATCAAATGGCAGCAGTGGTCCCAAGCGATTCCGGAAGGCTTCCAATCCAGCAGACCTGACACGCTTGTTCTCGCCCTTCGGTATTACGAAGGCGCACTGCCAATAGTCGCCGCGATCGAGCATGATCATGATGCCCCCGGCGAAGAACCGCGCCTGGGTTTCACTTGTATCGCTCGTCGCGCGCGACAGCCGAAACCAGAGAACATCCATTGGCGCGCCGAAATCCTCGACCGTCAGCCCCGCGGACTTCCGCATAGCAGAATCGCGGCCATCGGCAGCGACGACGAGCTGAGATCGGATCGTTACCTCGCCTTCGTCCGTTAGCGCCTTCAGGCCAATGCAGCGATTGCCGTCGATGATGAGCCGGGTCGCCTCTGTACGCATCAACAGGCGAA
>JAEYYQ010000056.1 GCA_023428365.1 Pseudomonadota bacterium
CCTCGGCAGGCAGCGCGCCGCCGCACAATGATGTGCCCGCTCCGCGCGGCACCACCTTGATGCCCTGCCCGTGGCAATAGCGCAGCAGCTTCGACACCTCGTCCGTCGTCTGAGGCAGCACGACCGCGAGCGGCATCCGGCGATAGGCCGTCAGACCATCTGTTTCGAAGGCACGGCAGCCGTCCTCGTCGGCAATCACGGCGTCGTTGCCCACGAGCGATCTCAAATCAGCAACGATCGAACCGCGACGTGCGACGACGTCGGAATCTGGCTCCGGCAATCGTATCGATGACATCTTGAACCTCAAACGGGGTGGCCAACATCCAATGGCCGATCGGCTATGTTGCGCAACAATACGCACGCGGGCTGGTCGCGCAGCACAATCGCCATCCCTTACGCCTATTTTGCATGACGCCGCTACAGCGGCAACTCCCTGACGTCGCCTCTGTGACGACACGAACAACGACATACCAAACGGCTGGGACCTACGGCCGCAGCACGATGACGATCAAAACTAGAGCGAAGCTTTGTCTTTGCCACTATCTGGTGGATGATCACGGACGAGAAGAGGAGGAATTCCAGCAATGCATTCGAGAGTTTTGACCGGCTTGGTTCTGCTTCTGCTCGGGACGTTCGAGGTCGCGGCGCAGGATGTTGCCAATGGTGAGCAGATCTTCAAACGATGCCGCGCCTGCCATCAGGTCGGTGATAGCGCTAAAAACGCCGTCGGACCGCTGATGAACAACATCGTCAACCGAACCGCGGGGTCGATCGAAGGCTTCAACTACTCGAACGCCAACAAGGAGGCAGGCGCGAAGGGCCTCGTGTGGACCGAGGAAAACCTCGCGAACTACCTCACCAACCCAGCGGCTTTCATGCCCAAGAACAAGATGGCCTTCGCGGGCCTCAAAAATGAGCAAGACCGCAAGGACGTCATTGCCTACCTGAAGACCTTCTCCAAATAGACCTAGACCGCCGTAACCGGCTGCGTCTCAAAACATTCTCTGGAATGGGACAGCGGCGGTCCGCGTGAAAGGCCGCCTATTTGCCGCGCGTGGCGATGCACCTGCGCATACACGCCGCGAACTGGGCATCGCACGATGGCGATCCCTTCATCGATATCCGGCACTGGTTGTATTGCGCACGGCAACTATCCGTGCAGGCTCCAGACTGCGCAACCTTGATGTCGGCGGCGGTCGGGGCTGTCCCCGCCAGTCCGCCGGCAATCAATGCAAGAAAGAGCAGTCTGCGATACACTTGTGGGTCTCCACTCCTTTGTGCAACGCTTTAAAGCCCATGTTGCATGAATACAGTCTGAACCGGTCTCCCGCGGGCCCTGTGCTTCTCCCTACAGTCCGGTATTCCGGACTGAATTATAAGTGCCTACGTCGAAAAACGGTGAACCGCGCCTGACGGTCTGCACCGCGATCCGACATCAAAACGCATATTCACGGAACACTTGGTCGATATCTTGCTGCCAGGGCCCCGCATAGCGTTCCAGAAGATCATCGGCGGGCGTACGTCCGTTGGCTACAGTTTCTTCGACAAACGCCAGATGGATAGTCTCGTCCTGACCCTTGGCATTGCGCCGGTTGCGTCGCTTGAGACCCGCGGCAGAGATTGCGACAGCCTCGGCGGCGATGTCGCGGACTGATCCGCCGCCGAATTTGGCGTCCAGCGCCTGTCCCGGGACGACATTGCGCAGTTCCTGACGATCCTCGGCCGACCACGACTTCACCAGATCCCAGGCCGCATCCTGCGCCTGCGTATCGTAAAGCAGGCCCACCCAGAACGACGGCAGGGCACAAATGCGGCGCCAGCGGCCGCCATCGGCGCCGCGCATTTCCAGGAACTGCTTCATGCGGACTTCGGGAAACAGCGTGGTGACGTGATCCGACCAGTCGTCGATCGTGGGCAGCTCGCCTGGAAGCTGCGCCAGCTTGCCCTCCATGAAATCGCCGAACGACGCACCGGCGACATCGATGTACCGGCCGCTGCGATAGACGAAGTACATCGGCACGCTAAGCGCGTAGTCGACATATCGCTCGAAGCTCATGCCCGGCTCGAACACGAAAGGCAGCATTCCGGTGCGATTGCGGTCGGTGTCGCGCCAAACCTCGGAGCGTAGGGATTTGTAACCGTTAGGCTTTCCCTCCATGAAGGGAGACGATGCAAACAGCGCCGTCGCGATCGGCTGGAGAGCCAATGAGACCCGCAGCTTCTGAACCATGTCGGCCTCGTCACCGAAGTCGAGGTTCACCTGGATGGTCGAGGTCCGGTACATCATATCGAGGCCGCGGCTGCCAACCGTCGGCATATAGCGCGTCATCACCGCATAGCGTTGCTTCGGCATGTGCGGAGTTTCGGCCAGCGTCCATTTCGGCGAAAACCCCAGGCCGAGGAACCCGAGCCCGAGAGGGCCTGCAACGTCGGTGACCTGCTTGAGATGCTCGTGGGTTTCGGCACACGTCTCGTGCAGTGTCGCGACAGGTGCCCCGGACAACTCGAACTGGCCACCCGGCTCCAGCGAAATCGTCTCAGAACCCTGCCCCTTGGGCCGCTTGAGAGCGATGATGTTTTCGCCCTCCATGATCGGCTCCCAGCCATACTTCGCGATCAACCCCTCCATGAGGGCGCGGATGCCGCGAGGGCCGTCGTAAGGAACCGGGCCGAGCGTGTCGGTATGGAAGACAAACTTCTCGTGCTCCGTCCCGATCCGCCACTTGTGCGGTGGCTTGGAGCCCGCGGCAAACCACGCAATGAGATCAGCCTTGCCGCGAATGATCGGGCTGTCCGACGCTCCATCCTGACGTGTCGACATCGCGGCCTCTACTATTGTTCTTAAGTTCGGGAATGCTGAAGTGATGTAGGACGCTCTTATCGCCGCGTCGGCCTTGAAGCACAAGTGCTCCCTGCACAGGAGCAACGCAAGCCTGTTTGCTTAGATGAGTTGCATCTCCTTCAACCAGTTTCGCGCCAGTCGCCGATGACCGCATTGATCAGCGCCAATGCGGCAATGGCAGCCGTATCCGCACGCATGATCCGGGGGCCCAGCGACAGGCGCAACGTGTAGGTCTGACGGATCAGAAGCTCGCGCTCCTCGTCTGCGAACCCACCCTCGGGGCCGATTATCAGGCCAACCGGCCCCTGACGAAGCGTTCCCAGGGCTGCAATAGGGTTGGCTTCCTCTGCTGCCTCGTCGCAGAACACCAACGGCCGATCTCTATCCCAACGTTCAATCACGCGCTGCAGTTTTTCCGGCTCGGCCACCTGCGGGATACGTAGGAGACCGCATTGCTCAGCCGCCTCGATGGCGTTGGCGCGCATCCGGTCGAGGTTGACGCGCTCGGCAATCGTGTAGCGGGTCAGGACCGGCTGCAGCCGCGCGACGCCCAGTTCCGTCGCCTTCTGCACCATGTAGTCCAGCCGCGAGCGCTTTAGTGGCGC
>JAEYYQ010000090.1 GCA_023428365.1 Pseudomonadota bacterium
CCCGGATATGGTCAGCAAGGGCCGCAAGCAGCTTGTCGGTCTTCGAACGCTGGAACCGACGACGGTGCTGGAGGAGGGCGCGCAAATCACCCAGCAAGCCAATCCGGCACTGGGTACACCAGCCCTTGGTCACGTCACCTCATCCTATTGGAGCGCTACATTGGGCCGGCCAATTGCCATGGCGCTCCTTGCCGACGGACGTAGTCGTATCGGCGAGCGGCTGCACGTTCCGATATCCAACGGCAGTGTGGCGGTCGAGGTGACGGCGCCTGTTTTCTATGATCCGAAGGGAGAGCGCCTTGGCCTCTGACGCATCTGCATCGGTGATTGATCTGCCGGACTGCTGCCGCCTCGTATTTCGAGGTGATCGGATGGCTGCCGATAAAGCAGGCGAAGTATTCGGAGTGCCGCTACCGGCGAAACCACTGCGGGCGGCGCATGCTGGTGAACGGGCTGCTCTCTGGCTCGGTCGCGACGAATGGCACCTCTTGGCTCCGACGGAACAGGCGAACGATCTGACGACGGCGCTTGCATCTGCACTCAGAGACACGCCACACGCCCTCGTTGATGTCTCCGACAACAGTGTGGCAGTCGAGCTCAACGGGCCGGGCGCGGTCGATATCTTGTCCGCAGGCTGCCCACTTGATTTCGACCTCACGGCCTTCCCTGTGGACATGTGCACGCGCACGTTGTACGGAAAAGCAGAAATCGTGCTGTGGCGAAAGCAATCCGACAGATTTCGGATTGACGTGCGCCGCTCGTTCCTGCCCTACATGAAGGGCCTGATGAGCGAAATCTTGCGCGAACAGGCAAACGTCATGGCCGAGGCTTGAACCGTTTCTGGTTTCTTCTGTGGAGACGCGCAGGATGAAGGCGGGCTGTTCTTTGGTATCAGTCTGAGATCCGTAGAGGCGTTTGCAGATGTTTCGACGCAGCCTGATCATCATTTTCGTTCTTCTGGCCCTTCCGGTGGCTGCTGCGACGTGGGTGCTTGCGCCCGTCTTCACCGCAACGAAGCCCGCTGAAGAAGCTCCGCCGGCCGCCAAGCCCGCCGAGACGACCGGCCCGACAGAAGTTGCCAAACTCCCCGATTTGAGTGCCCTGGCGCCGCGTACGCCAACCGCGGAACCGGCGCGTTTCGACGTGGCCCGCATCGATCCGAATGGCTGGTCGGTGTTCGCTGGAACAGCACCGGCAAACGCATCGGTTACGGTCACGGCTGACGGTGTCACCGTTGGAACGGCCAAGGCTGACGAGAATGGCGAGTGGTCACTCTCGTCAGATCATCGATTTGCATCCGCAAAACCGGTTCTGGCCCTGGCCACGCGCGTTGGAGACCCAGCGCCAGCTCAGTCGGTCGCCAGCAAGCCTCCGGTCGCTGAAACACCGCCAAGTTCTGTCACGGCATCCCCGAAGGTTGACGCCAAGCCTGCAAAAGTCGCACTCGTCGAGAAGCCCGCTGTTGCAGCTGAACCGCCGAAGGCCCCTGTTACCAGCCCGCCGCAAATATCTGCGGCTGAGGCCACTAAAGGCATGATGCAGAAGCTGGAAAACCTGGTAGCCGCGGCCCGTGTCGAGGAGACCGCGACGCCGCAAGCTCCGGCTGCTCCGAAGGTCGAGCAACAGCCGGTTGCGACGGCGGCCCCAGAAGCTCCGCCCACCGCATCGACAGCTCCAACGCAATCACAACCAGCAAGCCAGGCAACGGCGGCGGCGTCTCCGCCGGTTAACTCCGAACCACAAGCGCCAGCCCAAGTGGCTGCATCGGTCGCAACGCCTGCGCCGGCCGCATCTTCAGCTCAGGCGCGCCCGTCGTCCCAAGCGGTTGCGAAACCCGTGCCGGTTCCGGTCCCAATGCAGTTCGTTTTCCGCGAGGCGACGTTCACGGAAGACGGTCGCAGAGCTGCCGACCTGCTGGTCGAGTACCTCCGACTCAAGAAGCCCGCTGCGATCACGATGACCGGCCATGCGGATGAACGTGGCAGTGATGCCTTTAACCTCGGTCTTTCCAGGGAACGGCTCGAAACGGTCGCCGAGTATCTGCGTGAGAACGGCTACGCGGGCAGCCTGACGTTGAACGCCAAGGGCCGCTCAGAGCCCTATATCGGCGTTGATCGTAAACTGTACAGCCGCGATGCGCTCTACCAGCTCGACCGCCGGGTCGAAGTGTTGCTCGAATCCGGGCAGTCCGCACGCGCTGCGGGAACGGCCTCGTCGGAAGCATCAAGTACGACACGCAACTAAGACGATCCGTCAAAATCTGCTCGATTGATCCAACGCACCATCGATAAGGCGATGGAGCGTTGCTGGCGTCCTGGAGAACTTGGCGGCCTGGAACCCGAGCGGAGGCCTTGCGTTGCGTGTTGGAGAGGGGTCGGCGTTCCTCAGCCTCCGGATGCATGATGCAAGCAGTGTCTATTGCGCACGCGAAACATATGGTGATCGGGTCGGCTCTCAGACTGAGGCGCCTGCTGACGATGGGCGTCGTGTTGATCCTCGTACCGCTCGGTCCGGCTCATTCGACGGACGCGGCGCCCGATGCCGACAAAGCCAAACAATCTGCACCAGAAAAGCCGTCCGCTGAGGCTGCACCGAAAGGGACTGCCGGGAAAGACACGCCGCTGCCAACACAGGTGTTCCTTGATCGACTGATGATGGCGGAATCGGGTGGGCGCGCCGAGGCGAAAAACCCACGCTCGACGGCGCTCGGGCCGTACCAGTTCATCGAAACGACGTTCCTCGACATCATGCGCAGGCACTATCCCAGTGACATTGCCGGCATGAGCGAGGAACAAGTCCTGGCCCTGCGTACCAGCGCGGATCACGCCCGCCGCGCAGCGCTGGCCTACACCAACGAGAATGCGGCTCACCTGACCGCTAACGGACTGGAAGCATCGTCCGTGAACCTTCGGCTGGCTTTTCTTCTCGGCGCAGGCGGTGCCACACGTCTCCTGACCGCGGCGCAAAATACGCCGTTATCTCAGCTTCTGGCTGCGGAAGCGCTGGCCGCCAATCCGTTCATGGGATCGATGACGGCTGCCGATCTCGTCAAGCGCGCTCGATACGATATGAGCGACGATGCCCGCGTCGCAGGCTTGCTGCCGTCGCGTCCGAGCAAGCCGGCGATCCAAATCCGCTGCAAAATCGGGCTGGCGAGCTGCCGGCGTTGGGTTGCCCTGCAGCAGAAAAAGCTTGCGCGTGGTCAGCAACAAGCTTCTTCTCGCTAACCGCACGGCTTGCGAATTCGCCCCTCGAAAGTTGTCTACTTCGCATTCTCTGTGCTGATCGTCCGCACCACGCTCGACGTCGGCCGCCCGGAACCAACCACGGGCCCTTTAATCTCAGCCTTGGCGACCTCATCCCAGGCGGGCAGCGTCTGCGCCTTATCCTTCGCCTTCAAGTGGACGACCTTGTAGCCCTTGGCGTTGAGTTCCTTGAGCAGCATCTCCATGGCCTTGGCCGTCGACTGTTGGAAATCGTGCATCAGGATGATGCCCTTGCCCGTCCTGTCGAGCTTGCTCATGACGGTTTTCACGACCGTCTCGGGATTGCGCGCCTTGAAGTCGAAGCTGTCGACGTCATGCGAGAAAATCGCGATGTTGCGTTTTCCGAGATATTCGATCTGAGCCTTCGGATCCTGCAGGAACGGGAAGCGGAAGAACGGAGCCGGGTCGCTGCCCAGCGCCAGCTTGACCGCGCTCAAACCCTTCTCGATCTCCTCTTCCGCCTTCTTCGGACTGGCGCGCCGCAGGTTGGCATGTGACCAGGTGTGACTGCCGATCGTATGACCGCGCTGTGCGATGTCCTTCAGAATATCCGGATGCCAGATGGCATGCTTGCCGATGATGAAGAACGTTCCCTTCGTGCAATGATGGTCGAGTGCATCGAGCACCATCCTGGTATTTTTGGGCCAGGGCCCATCATCGAACGTCAAGACCACTTCCTTGGCCTGAAGGAAGTCATGGATTTTGTACTGCTCAAATCCGAAGGCAGGACCGTCGGTCGTGTCGATCTCGACAGTTCGCGCTACGCCGATGGCATCCGTATTGCCCGGACACGCCGCAAGAGCAGAAGTTCCTGCGAATGCTATGCAGAGCGCAGACAATGTTGCCAATCGCATTTGAGAGTTCCCCCGTCGGCTTGAGCCCATCGTCGGCTATACGGCCGGTATTTGCGCGCTGTGTATAAGCGCGCTCGCATGGAACTGGCGAGCGCACGGCCGCATCAAACCCTGGAAAACGTTGCTGCCGGTCGCGCGGAATGTCTTACTGGGCATAACCACAGATAAATTCAGGGAGCGAACCATGACCACCACGGTGGGTTTCATCGGATTGGGACTGATGGGCGATGGTTTCGTCACCCGTCTGCAAGCGCAGGGATATTCCGTCGTCGGCTACGACATCTCCGCCGACAGGATGGCCGCGGCCGCAGAGAAGGACGTCAATCCGGCTGCCTCGCCCGCTGCTGTCGCGGATGCTGCCGACGTCGTCCTGGCCTGTGTGACATCGACTGCCGCTTTGGAACAGGTGGTCGAGGGTGTGGACGGCGTGCTGTCGGCGAACACCATCGAGGGCAAGGTGTTCGTCGATCACTCGACAACCGAAATCGAGACGACGCGTCGGTTGGGCAAACGTGCGAGCGAACGCGGTATGAGTTTCGTCGATGCGCCGGTATCGGGTGGTCCGGGTGCCGCTCTGAACGGGGCGCTCGCGATCATGGCAGGCGGCGATGATGATGCCATCACGCGGATCCAGCCGATCATGGACAAGCTCGGACGCTTTACGCACATGGGAGCAACGGGCGCGGGGCAGGCGACCAAACTCGTCAATCAGACGCTGGTTCTCACGAACTACTGCGTGATTGCAGAGGCACTGCGCCTTGCTGAAACCTACGGCATCGACGCAAGCCGCATTCCGCAGGCGCTATCCGGCGGATACGCTGGATCAAATCTTCTGCCCGTGATGATGGCGCGCATGATCGCCCGCGACTGGACGCCAACCGGCTACGCGCGACAAGTGCTGAAGGATCTCGAACTGCTGAATGAAGCAGCGAGGGGTCGCCATCTGGCTATGCCGATGGCGACCCAAGCGCTGACGATGTTCCGTATGCTCGTTGCCCAGGGCAAGAGCGAACTCGACGGCGCAGCTGTTCTGGAGATGTTCCCGCCCGGCGATCCACCAGCGTAAGGTCGGAGCCGGGCTAAGGCATCAACCTTTGGGAGCGCCTTCGATGTCGTGCACGGCTTTGGCGAGGAAGCTGTCCATCGTCGTGCGGATTTCCTGATCGGAGATAGAAATACCTTTAGCGGCGAAGTCATCGCGCAGCTTCTGCAAGACGTCGCCGTCGCCCTTCTGCGCTAAATCTGCCTTCCTGACAGCTTTAACATAGTCTTCAACGTCAGCGCCCGTGATGCCAAGTTTCGCAGCGGCCCACTCGCCGAGCATTTTATTGCGACGCGACTCCGCCTTGAACTTCAAATCCTGGTCATGAGCGAACTTCTTCTCAAAGCCTTTTTCGCGGTCATCGAACGTCGTCATTCAATACTCTCCAATAATCTGCGTTTCTGTTGCTTCCAGATGCCACAATCGGCGAAAATTGCTGGTCGATAGGGTGTAAGGTTACCGAGCCATAGACTGTGCCGCCTGCCGGATCAACGGTTGCCGCGTCGTATTAGCCACGCGGCAACCAGACCTGCTGATGAGATTGTTTCTCCCCACGCGTTCGGCTAGTGTCCGGCCCAAGATCTTTCATCGGCGGCAGGCCCCTTTTGCCACGCCGTGCCGAGGTGTCGGCACGCTGCACTAATGGACAGTCCCGCCCCCGATTGGGATGCACGATCTCCCAAGAACAACGCTCGACCGAGTCAGAGGTTTAACGCAAATGAACAGGCGCCGTCGCATTTATGAGGGCAAGGCCAAGGTTCTTTACGAGGGTCCGGAGCCCGGGACGCTCATTCAACACTTCAAAGACGACGCCACAGCCTTCAACAACAAGAAGCATGCCCTGATCGAGGGCAAGGGCGTCCTGAACAACCGTATCTCCGAATACATCTTCGTCAAACTCGGCGAGATCGGCGTTCCGACCCATTTCATGCGCCGCCTCAACATGCGCGAGCAACTGATCCGCGAAGTCGAGATCATTCCGCTCGAAGTGGTTGTGCGCAACGTTGCCGCAGGATCGCTGGC
>JAEYYQ010000117.1 GCA_023428365.1 Pseudomonadota bacterium
CTGTGACGGAGATCGACAGACTGGCTCTCGCCAGTCGCCGTAAAGTCACCAGGGCATTGGTCGCCGAGGTGTTGGCGCAGCATGTATCGGACGAGATCGATCCGGATTCGCCATCATCCGTCACGTACGTCATGATCCTGTCGCATAACGCCTGCCACAAGCTTCGGCTCGGGGCTTGATGGCAGTAGGATGGAGCTAGGGGCATGAGCGCGGCGAAAAGCAAGCTGAAGGCGAAGCACGGCCACGATCAGATCTCGGAGCCGCTGCAGGGGCCGGCGCGCTTTTATAACCGCGAACTCTCCTGGCTTCAGTTCAACCGCCGGGTGCTGGAAGAGGCGCTGAACCAGCGTCATCCGCTATTGGAGCGGCTGCGCTTTCTGTCGATCTCCGCCTCCAATCTCGATGAATTTTACATGGTGCGCGCGGCTGGCCTTTACGGCCAGGTGGCGGCCGGCGTAGCGACCTTGAGCGCGGACGGCCTGACACCCTCCCAGCAGGTCGAGCGCATCAATGAGTTTGCTGGCGGTCTCGTCGCCGACAAGCAGGCTTGCTGGGTCACGATGCGCCGTGAGCTCGCGGAAGCTGGGATCCATCTCGTCGATGCGAAGGATCTGCAGCCGTCGGAGCGTGCTTGGCTTGACGCCGAATTTCTGGCGCGCCTGTTCCCGATCCTGACGCCGATCAATGTCGATCCGGCCCATCCTTTCCCGTTCATCCAGAACCTGGCTCTGACAATGGTGATCCGGATGCTGCATCCGGACGGGAAGGTCATGAACGGCCTGATCCCTATTCCCTCGCAGCTTGACCGGTTCATCCGCCTACCGACTGACCCGAGCGACACCAAGATGGTCCGCTTCGTGCGCGTGGAGACGGTGATCGGCTTGTATCTCGACGAGCTTTACCCGACCTTCCAGATCCTCGATCAAGGCGCGTTCCGCGTGCTGCGCGACAGCGATATCGAGTTCCAGGAGGAAGCCGAGGATCTAACACGCGCCTACGAAACGCAGCTCAAGCGGCGCCGGCGCGGCAATGTCATCCGTCTGGAGATCGACTCGGATATGCCAACGGACCTGCGAAAGTTCGTCATCGACGAGCTGGAGGTCGCCGAGCAATCCGTGTTCCAGAAGGACGGTCTGCTGGGGCTGGCCGATACCAAACAGTTGATCGTCGCTGATCGCCCCGACCTCCTGTTCAAGCCTTTCAACATCCGCTTTCCGGAGCGAATTCGCGAATTCAGCGGCGACGTGTTCGCAGCCATTCGCGCCAAGGACTTCGTCGTCCATCATCCCTACGAGTCGTTCGACGCCGTCCTGCAATACTTGCGGCAAGCGGTGGCCGATCCCAACGTCATGGCGATCAAGTGGACGCTTTACCGGACGCTGCGCGAGAAAAGCCCGATCGTCGAGGCGCTGAAGGAAGCAGCGGACGCCGGCAAGTCGGTGACGGCGGTCGTCGAGCTCAAAGCCCGCTTCGATGAATCCACCAACATCAACCTCGCCCGTGACATGGAAAAGGCCGGTGTGCATGTCGTCTACGGCTTCGTCGAGCTGAAAACGCACGCCAAGATCGGTCTGGTGGTCCGGCGAGAAGGAACTGAGGTCGCCACCTACTGCCACATCGGCACCGGCAATTATCATCCGCAGACGGCGCGGGTTTATACCGACCTGTCGTTCTTCACCGCCGATCCGGCGATTGGTCGCGATGTGGCGCGGATATTCAATTTCGTGACCGGCTACGGCAAGCCGCAGGATCTCGAAATGATGGCGGCGAGCCCGCACGGCATTCGTGCCCGCATGCTGGAGCACATCCGCGAGGAGATCGAGCACGCCAAAGCCGGTCGTCCGGCAGCCATCTGGGCGAAGATGAATGCGCTCGTCGATACGCAGATCATCGCAGCGCTTTACGAGGCGAGCCAGGCGGGCGTCGAGATCGACCTCGTCGTCCGCGGAATCTGCTGTCTGCGTCCAGGCGTTCCAGGTCTGTCGGAGAACATTCGCGTCAAAAGCCTCATCGGCCGTTTCCTCGAACACTCCCGTATTTATTGCTTCGGTCGTGGAGAGGGGCTGCCCTCACCGAAGGCCGCGGTATATATCAGCTCGGCCGACATGATGCCGCGGAACCTTGACCGACGTGTCGAAGCTATGGTTCCGATCAAGAACCCGACTGTGCATGAGCAGGTGCTCGAGCAAATCATGCTTGCGAATCTGAAGGACAACCAGCAGAGCTGGGAGATCATGCCGGATGGGTCGTCGGTGCGGATCGAGCCCGGTCCGGGCGAGGAACCATTCAACGCTCACCAGTATTTCATGACAAACCCGAGCCTCTCGGGACGCGGCCAGGCGCTGAAGGAGCACATGCCACCGCGCGTCAGGTTATCGCTGAGGGATTAGAGGTCGCGTGCTGGAAACGATGCGGAGCCCGGAGACGCCGACGCGCGGCACCTCGATGGAGCCGATCGGCGTCATCGACATAGGTTCCAACTCAGTGCGCCTTGTCGTGTACGAGGGGGCTATCAGATCCCCCACCCCACTGTTCAACGAGAAGGTCCTGTGTGGCCTCGGCCGATCAGTCGCCTCTACCGGGATGCTTGGCAGAGAGGCTGTCGACCGTGCTTTGGCGGCATTGCGCCGCTTCCGCGCCATTGCGCGTGTTCTGAAGGTCAAGAACCTCCGTGTGATCGCAACCGCCGCCGTGCGCGATGCCTCGGACGGTCCTGATTTCATAGCCGAGGGGCAACGCGCCTGCGGCTGTCCCATTCAAATTCTGTCGGGCGAGCGGGAAGCAGAACTTGCCGCCCAAGGTATCCAGATGGGGTTCGGCAACGTCGACGGCGTCGCCGGCGATCTGGGCGGTGGCAGTCTAGAGCTGATCGATATCGAAGGCACAAAACTGCAGCATGCAGTGACGATGCCGCTCGGTGGTTTACGGCTGCTGGACGTCACCGCCAATCGCCTGGAACGCGCGCAGGTGCTGGCCGACGAACAGCTGCAGCAGGTTGATTGGCTGCCTGCCAAGAAGGGCCGCAACTTCTATGCTGTTGGCGGAACCTGGCGGACGCTAGCCCGCCTGCACATGGAAGAACGCGGCTATCCCCTGCGGGTGATGCAGGGCTACGAGATTCCCACGCGCGACGCGATCCTGTTTTGCGAGAGCATTCGCAAGGGCAAGAAGGCTAAAGGCAGCGAAAGCGTCGCCAGGGCCCGGCGCGAGGTCTTGCCATTGGGCGCGCTCGTGCTTGAGCGGCTGCTGCGCCGCCTGGAACCGGACAAGGTGATTTTCTCGGTTTTCGGCATTCGCGAAGGCCTGTTGTTCTCGCTGCTGTCTGACCACGAGCGCAACAAAGATCCGCTGCTGAGTTTCTGTCACGATTACGCGCGGTTGCGGTCCCGTTGCGTCGCGCATGCGCATGAGCTGTGCTCGTGGACCGATGCGATCTTCTCTGGTCCAGGCCCAAGAGAGACGGAGGAGGAGCGTCGCCTGCGTTATGCCGCCTGCCTGATGTCAGACATCGGCTGGCGGGCGCATCCCGACTATCGCGGCGAGCAAAGCCTTAACGTCATAGCCCATGCAGCTCTGGCCGGCGTTGATCATCCCGGTCGGCTGTTCATTGGACTGGCCGTCTATTTCCGCCATGTCGGGCCGGGGGAATCGGCACCCGACGACTTCTATGCCCGCATCAAGCGCTTGATCGATAAGCGTGCCCTGAAACGCGCACGCATTCTGGGCGCCGCACTGAGGACCGCGCACATGATCTCGATCGGTATGGCCGGGATCATCGATGAGACGCCCCTCAGCTATGACGATGGCAAGCTGGTGCTGACCATCCCGCCAGCGTATGCTCTGCTTGAGGGCGAGCGACTCCGCAGGCGGTTCGATAGCCTTGCTCAACTGGTCGAATGGCCGGGCGAGATTCGCATCCTGAGATAATTTGCAACTGTGGCTCAGGCGAGGGCGGTAGCAGTTATGAATTTTGCTACGCTTCCCTGTCAGCATGAGACATCCTAAGTCTTGTGAGCCATGGCCGACGATCCTTACGCCCTTCTCGGAATTCAGAAAAACGCCTCCGAAGATGACATTCGGAAGGCTTTTCGCAAGCTTGCCAAAGAGTTGCACCCCGACTTGAACCCGGGCGACAAGGTTGCGGTCGAGCGGTTCAAGAAGGTGTCGGCGGCCTATGAGCTGCTGGGTGATCCGGAAAAACGCAAGAAATTCGATAACGGCGAGATCGACGCGTCCGGCGAGCCGCGCCGGACCTATCAACCTCAAGGTGCCGCAGGACCGTTTGGCGGCTGGCGGGGAGGCCCGCGTCCCGGCGCTGGACCAGGCCAAGGCCCGCAAGCCGAAGAGTTCGGCTTCTCTGACATCTTCTCGGACATTTTCGGATCACGCGGCGGAGGCGGTGGGCGCGGTGCGGGCGCTCGTCCCGCTGGCGATATCCGGGGCAGCGATGTCCGCTATACGCTGGAGATCGACTTTCTCGAGGCTGTCACCGGTGCCCGCAAGCGCGTGACCATGCCTGAGGGCGGGATGCTGGATCTGACGGTGCCGGAAGGCGTCACGGACGGTCAGGTCTTGCGCTTGAAGGGCAAGGGCGGGCCCGGCTTTCGCGGTGGCGAGCCCGGCGATGCGCTGGTCGAGATCAAGGTTCGCACGCACGCACAATTCAAGCGCGTCGGAGACGACATCTCACTCGATCTACCGATCGGCATCGATGAGGCCATCCTGGGCAGCAAGGTCGAGGTGCCGACCATCACCGGACGCGTGTCCCTCACCATTCCCAAGGGCACTGATTCGGGACGCATCTTCCGTTTGCGCGGCAAGGGCGTGAAGAACACGACCACCGGCATCACGGGTGATCAGCTCGTGACGGTACGCATCGTACTGCCCGAGAAGATCGATGACAGCCTTGCCTACTTCATGTCGGAGTGGCGCCAGAAAAACGCCTACGATCCACGTCAGAAGAGCTGACGGATTTTCCGCGCCGCCGCCGGAGCCCGTGAACCCGCCGTGACCGTCCTAGAACGGCAAAACGACGTCAGCGCAATGGGTTGCTCATAGCGGTAGCGTTGGCGTAGGGTGCGCCAGCCGTGTGTTGCGTAGGGGGCAGGGGTCGTGAGCAAGGGCGTCTTCATCGTTCAAGGGGACACCGCCTTCAAGGGCAAGATCCGCAATTGCAGCCGGATCGAGATTTTCGGATATGTCGAAGGTGATCTGACAGCCGATGATCTGCTGATTCATGAAGGTGGCCGATTTATCGGCAAAGCGCGAACCGATACCGCGGAGGTCTTCGGCCTGCTGGAAGGCAATGTCGTCGTTCGCAGCCTCATCAATATCCGTAGTTCGGGCACGGTCAGCGGCAACGTTCAGTACGGGCGTCTGGCCATGGAGTCGGGCGGAAGTCTGAGCGCGGAAGTCCGCAACATTCCACCATCCATCGGCGGCGACCTCGATCTGTCAGTGTACCGAGGCCGGTCAGTCGGCGTGACCGTTGTGGACCTGACCGCAATCGATCCGGACGACGATACGACGGATCCGGTCTACACGGTCTCAAACACGGTTAATGGCTTCTTAACCCTGGCCCACGCTGCCGATGCCCGGATCAGCACATTCACGCAGGCCGATCTGGAAGCCAATAACGTTTCCTTCCGACACGACGGATCGGCTGACGACCGGGCCAGCTTCGACGTTGTCGTAACCGACGCGTCCGGGGCCACGTCAGGCGCACCGCGCACGGTTGTCGTCACCGTTCACAATCATCGCTAGCCTCGGGAAATGTTGCCAATCGCCCGCTGGGATTTGACGTGTTCCGCGGCTGAGCGCCCCACGACCGAGAACGCCGTTGCGTCCGGCCAGTCCCTGAGGCTACATGCCGGCCATGCCAAAGACCGCAGTTGCCCAGAAACCTCGCAAATCCCGCGCGGCAGCGCCCGCCCCGGCGCGCACGCGTCGCATGAAGATCAAGCCGCCGCGGGTCGGATTCGTTTCGCTCGGCTGCCCGAAGGCGCTCGTCGATTCAGAGCGGATCATCACGAAGCTGCGCTCCGAGGGCTACGAAATCGCCCCTGACTATCAGGGCGCCGACGTCGTGGTCGTCAACACCTGCGGATTTCTCAACTCGGCCAAGCAGGAAAGCCTCGACGCGATTGGCGAGGCAATGGCCAAGAACGGCCGTGTGATCGTGACAGGCTGTCTCGGGATTGAGAAAGAGCGCATCATGGATGCGCACCCCGGTGTTTTGGCCGTCACAGGACCGCATCAATATGAGGAAGTTGTCGGCGCGGTGCATGACGCCGTGCCACCGCTGCACGATCCCTTCGTCGATCTCGTGCCACCGGAAGGTCTGCGCCTAACACCACGGCACTACGCGTATCTGAAGATCTCGGAAGGCTGCAACAACCGCTGCTCGTTCTGCATCATTCCTGGCATTCGCGGTGATCTCGTCAGCCGTCCTGCAGCCGCCGTGATGGTGGAAGCGGAGCGCCTCGTGAATGCAGGCGTGAAGGAATTGCTGGTCATCAGCCAGGACACCAGCGCGTACGGCCTGGATATCAAGTATGCGGAAAGCACCTTCCGCGGCACCACGTATAAGGCGCGCTTTCTGGATCTGGCCGAGGCGCTCGGCAAGCTCGGCGTCTGGGTCAGGATGCACTACGTCTATCCCTACCCGCACGTCGATAACGTCATCCCGTTGATGGCGGAGGGCAAAATCCTGCCCTACCTGGATATCCCGCTACAGCATGCCAGTCCGAAGGTGCTGCGGACGATGCGCCGGCCCGCTGCGCAGGAAAAGACACTCGATCGTATCCGCAAGTGGCGTGAGATCTGCCCCGACATCGCCGTCCGTTCGACGTTCATCGTCGGCTTTCCGGGTGAAACCGAGGAAGATTTCTCGTTCCTTCTCGATTGGCTCAAGGAAGCCAAGCTCAGCCGCGTCGGCTGCTTCAAGTACGAGCCGGTCGATGGGGCTCCGGCCAATGACCTTCCCGGTGCGGTTCCTGAAGAGGTGAAGGAAGAGCGTTGGCACCGCTTCATGGCGGTCCAGCAGGAGGTCAGCCGCGATATCCTGCTCGCCAAGAAGGGCCGCTCGATTGACGTCCTGATTGATGAGGTCGACGAGGAAGGCGCGATCGGCCGTTCACCCTGGGACGCGCCGGAGATCGACGGTAGCGTATTTCTCAACGGCGAGACGTCTGTCCAGCCGGGCGACCTAGTCCGCGCGCGCGTTGTCGAGGCCGACGAATACGACCTCTGGGCACATCTGGAAGACTGACTAAAGCCTCAACGCGCCCTTCGTTTTCGCTTCGCCTTCCGGCTCGACGTGGATGTGGACTTCCATTCCGTCGATGGCTTCCGAAAGCGCAGCCTCGATGCGATCGCAGATGTCGTGGGCTTCCTCCACCGACATCTGCCCCGGCACCACGAGGTGGAATTCGACAAACGTCACACGGCCAGCGATGCGCGTCCGGAGGTCGTGAAGCTGCAGCGCCCCGGAGGCGTTCGAGGCAATCACCTTACGGATTTGAGCAAGCACCTCGGCATCGACCGCCTCATCCATCAATCCGCTCATGGACTGTGACGTCAGCCGCCAGCCGACCCATAGAATGTGAATGGCAACGAGCGCCGCGAGCAATGGATCGAGGATGTACCTTCCCGTCAAAATGGCGAGCAGCAGCCCTAACAGCACGCCGACTGACGTTGCCACGTCTGAAAACAGATGCCAGCCGTCCGCGCTGATCGCCGGCGACTTCCATTCCCGCCCTCGGCGCACGAGATGCCACGCCCACGCGGCGTTGATTGCGCCAGCAACGGCGTTGATGGCGATGCCTTCGCCGGGAGCTGTCAGCATTCGCGGATTTGACCAGGCATCGTGGGCCTGATGCAGAATCATGAGCGCCGCAATCACGATCAGCGCGCCTTCCAAACCGGCGGAAAAATATTCAGCCTTGTGGTGGCCGAACGGATGGTTGCGGTCGGCGGGCTGGGCGGAAACGCGGACAGCAATCAGAGCTGCCACTGCCGTAATGACGTTGACGATGCTTTCTAGCGCGTCCGAATACAGCGCCACGCTACCGGTGCGCAGATAGGCGACGTATTTGATCGCCATCACCACCAGCGCGACCAGAATACTGGCAGCAGCCAGGCGGCTGACCTTGTCGAATTTTGAGAGCACGATGAAAGGCACCTCGCCCAGCGCGCTCGCGCGCTTCGAACAAGCCGCTCTGTGTCACGGACAGCGCCAAGGATCAAGGGCAGTTCGGATGCGTATGGTCGCATCGGAACGGATGATTAGAACTCCACCTCGAGTTCGATGATCTCGTCGGGCTCCTCGAGCGCCGCGCTGGTCCATTCCTGCATCAGCTGCCACTCGAAAATGCGGTCGCAATAGGCCGACAGCAGCGGGTCAAGCTCCACAGCATACGTCCGGAACCGCGTGCAGACAGGAGCGTACATCGCATCGGCGATGCTGAGTGGACCGAACAGGTAGGGGCCGCCGTAAGTCTCCAGGCACTCCGTCCAGATCGCGCGGATACGCTCAACATCCGGCCGGGCGCCAGAGAAAATCTTGAACGCCTTGTGCCGTGCCTTCAGGTTCATCGGCAGCGCCGAGCGCAAGTTGTAGAAGCCAGAATGCATTTCGCCGGAAACGGCGCGGCAATGCGCGCGCGCAACGCGATCCTTTGGCAGCAGCCCAGCGTCCGGCAAGGTTTCGGCGAGATACTCGGCAATCGCCAGCGTATCCCACACCGTCACCCCGTCGTGGACGAGACGCGGCACCAGAACCGACGGAGATAGCAGCAGCAGCTCCTGACGAACTTCAGGAGCGTCGATATCGACCCGCCTCTCCTCGACATCGAGGCCCGCCATGCGGCACAGCAGCCATCCGCGAAGCGACCAGGACGAGTAGTTCTTGGACGAAATCGTCAGTATCGCGTCGGCCATACGAAACACCTCAACATTGCGATGCAGCACAATTTTCTCGCATCGCAAAAGAGTTTGCACTAGCTTTCTATGTTGCTGCAAGCCTGCAACAGCGGTGATCTGGATCGATGCTCTACTACACCTACCAGTGGCAGGATGACGTCATGGCTCAGATGCGCCTCGCGGCGCGCTGGACCAACTTGATGTTCGGCCCGCATTTGGCGAATTTCGGCGACAAAACCAGCAAGCGCTTCACAGCTGCGCTGGAGATGATTTCTCGTTTCGAACTGAGCCATACGCGGCCGGACTTCGATATCAGGTCAGTGCGTGTCGGCAATCGCGACGTGCCCGTGACAGAGGAGATCACACTCGATCTGCCGTTCGGAAAGCTGCTGCGCTTCGCCAAGGACATCGACACACCGCAACCGAAAGTCCTCGTGGTTGCCCCGCTATCCGGCCATTTTGCCACATTATTGCGGGGCACCGTCGCAACACTGCTCCAGGACCACGACGTCTATATCACGGACTGGACGAACGCCCGCGATGTGCCTCTGGACGCCGGCAAGTTCGGCATCGAGGATTACACCGACTACGTCATCCGTTTCCTGGAGGAGATTGGGGCACGCGCGCACGTCCTTTCGGTCTGCCAGCCCTGCGTGCAGGTGTTGGCGGCCGTTTCGATCATGTCCGAGGACAAGCATCCGCTCGTACCGCGTACGATGACGCTGATGGCTGGTCCGATCGACCCGCGCGAAAGCCCGACCGGCGTGAACGAATTCGCGACCGGCAACCCACTGTCTTGGTTTGAGAATTCCGTCATCACGCGTGTGCCCTCGCGCTATGCCGGTGCTGGCAGGAAGGTCTATCCAGGGTTTCTCCAGCTCATCGCCTTCATGAGCATGAACATGGAGCGGCACAGCAACGCGCACCGCAAGCTCTACGATCATCTGGTCGCTGGCGAAGTCGAGGAAGCGGAAAAGATTAAGACATTCTACGACGAATACTTCGCCGTTCTCGATATGACGGAAGAATTTTACATCGAAACAATCGATCAAGTCTTCCAGCGGGCCAATCTTGCCACCGGAAGCTTCACGTATCACGGCCGGACGGTCGATCCTGGCTTCATTCGTAATACCGCGCTGCTGACAGTTGAAGGTGGCCGCGATGACATCTGTGCCCTGGGCCAGACATCGGCGGCCCATGACCTGTGTCGGTCGCTCAGACCCCACCTGAAACGCCATCACCTGCAGGCCAATGTCGGCCATTACGGCGTCTTCAGCGGCAAACGCTGGGAGAAGGAAATCTACCCGGTCGTCCGCAACATGATCCTGGCGATGGAATAGCTGCGGCTATATCCGCAGCACCCGCAGCCAGCGCATGACGTTGAACAGGCTCATCGCCGCCGCTGCCACGTAGGTGAAGGCGGCCGCGCGCAAGATCTGCCGGGCGGCTGCCATATCCTTCGGCTGGATGTAGCCGCCTTCCTTCAACACCGGCAGCGCACGACGGAAACTGGCATCATACTCCATCGGCAGCGTCGAAGCGTGCATGAGAACCGTCATGGACAGGATCAACATGCCCGCAACGGCCTGGATCACCATGACGTGCGGCGACTTGGCGAGGATCATGAGGACCGGCGCCGCGAGCATCACAACCGAGCCGAACGTTTCAATTCGCTGCGCCTGCTTTGCCAGCCGCGTGCGCGCCTTTAGCGGCGGATAGTCGGTCGCATCCTGGATGGCATGGCCGACCTCGTGCGCGGCGATGACCACGGCCGACAAGGATCGCCCGCGCATGTTCGCCGGGAGCAGACGAACCACTTTGGCTTCGGGATCGTAGTGATCACCCTGCTTGGTCTCCTCGACCTTCACGCCATACAGCCCAAGATGATCGAGGAGATGACGCGCGAACTCACCGCCCGAGCCGGGAAAATCAGGACGTTCGCGTGAGTGCTGATCGATCACGCGCTTGACCCACATCTGCGGCAGGAACGCCACCGCGAAGAAAAAGGCCATAACGATCAGAAGAATGAACAATGCGATCTCCGCGGAGCCAGCCTCATGCGCAGGATATCAT